>JAZDKM010000048.1:0-5559 GCA_043803085.1 Planctomycetota bacterium | reverse complement strand
TGGGTGGTGAACACCTGGGGGGCGGGCAACTACGTCGGCACCTACGTTGGCGTGTACGCGAACGGGGACGTGGCCGAGTACAGCGCCGCATTGACCGGCTGGGTGCGCGTGGTGGCCAACGTGGGCGGCCTGGTGCGGCCCGGGACGCGGGTGCTGGTAGGCCCTGCTGGCGCGGCTGGCTCTTTCGTGGGCCAGGCGAACCAGTGGGCGGATTTCAACGCCCTGTGGACCTTCACGGCGCCTGCGGACGGCGAGGAAGCCCTGGTCGTCGGGGAGCAGGGTTTCTTCGAGAACATCACCTACGTCTACGACACGGGCTTCGGGTGGTATGAGAAGCGCGACTTCCCCATCCCGAATCCCACCATCCGCTTCACCAACAAGGGCGGAAACGACACCTCGGGGGCAGGCACCATCGAGCGGCCCTACCTGACCATCGGCGCTTCGGTGACCGCCGCGGTGGACGGCGACGTGATCGTGGTCGGCCCGGGGACCTACGCGGAGACCATCGCCACTGCCAAGCGGCTGACCGTCCTGGAGCAGGCCAAGAACTCCGTGGTGCTCTCGGGCACGGTTCCCGCTGGCGCGGTGCTGACCCTGGGGACGACCTGCGCGGGCGGGCGGTGGGACATCAGCGTGGTCAACCTCTCCAATGCCGGAGTGGCTGCCGTCGCGGTGCGGGTGAACAACGCGGGGGCGCTCACGGGAGAGTACCGCTTCAACGGGCGGATCACCTCTGGCGCGGGCGTCTCGCGGGCCATCGACGTGGTCGGCAACGCCGCCACGGGCTTCCAGGTCTACTTCAAGAGCGAGCTCATCACGGGGAGCATCAACCTGGCGCTGGCCAACGCAGCGGACGTCGTGAACTTCACCGATTCGCAGTTCGGGATCGGCCCCGCGGCGTGGTTCAACATCCAGGGCCTGCTGGGGCGGGTCATCCTCGCCACGTCGCTCAAGGTGGACCGGCCCAATGCCGAGGTCCTGGCCCACGGCGATGGGGTCAACCCCTGCGGCGTGAACCTGGACATGGGGGCGAGTGGCCTCAACGCGGGGCTGTGGCTCGGGAACATCGGGGGAGTTGGGCTCATCATCTTCATGGGAGCCCAGGTGGCGCAGATCACGGTCGCGGCGAACATGCGCGACCAGGTCATCCAGAAGTTCATCTCTGCGGACGAACTCGAAGTCTGCATGATGAACATCGACGTGAACCTCGGCGGAGCGCCGGTGGATCACATCATGCTGACGCCTGCCGGGGGTCGGACCTTCGCCCCGCACACGGCGCGAGTGGCGAACCGGGGGGCAGCGACGGGCGGAGCCCTCAACTACTGCATCAACGGATCGGGCGTGGGCACGGTGGTCGCCCCCGTGGGTGTGGGCATCCTTGCGCAGGGTATCGCCAATGAACTCGTCCTCCAGGACGTGATCGTCGCTGCTGGACCCCTGGTGTTCAGAGAGCTGGCGGCCTCGGGCGCTGCGGGCTTCGTGGACTGCCACGTGATCGGGCGGCTCTTCTAGGCACTGAGGCGGGGTGCCTGAGCGCCCCTCTTTTTTCGGGAGAGTGAGATGCGACACCTGAACGACTTGCTCAAGAACCTGGTTCCCGTCGCCGTTGCGCCGAGCGCCCCGGTCGCGGGGGACACCTGGATCGACAGCCGCACGGGCGAGATGCTCGTGTGGAACGGCACCTACTGGATCGTGGGCGACCTGGCGCGCGTGGAGACGGTCGTGGCCGTCCCCCTGATTGCGACTGCCGACGTGGACGTGGGCTGGAACGTGCCCGCGGGATTCAGTGTGGTCAAGACGGCCATCAAGCTGCTCAAGGCCATCACCGGGGCGGCGGGTGGGGTGAAGGTCGGCTTCGGAACGAAGGTCGCGGGCGACCCCGACAAGTACGGCCTGACGGCAACGCTCCTGGCCAATGCGGTCAACTCGGCGGCCAATCCCACGTACAACAACGGTGCTGCGGACGACCTGGGGCTGACGGCGACCGATGCGGCAGGGGCCGCCGCGGGCACCATCGCCGGTTCCGGAGCCGCGGACGTCCAGGTCATGATCTGGATGCGTCCGCTGGTCACGCTGCCGTAGTCAACTACCCTGGGAAGGGTTTGGCGGGTGGTGGTGGGGCGGAGGATTGTGAAGGGGGAGTGTGGAGTTTCCGCACTCCCCCTTTTTCATAGGGACATGCAATCGCTTGCACTTGGAGAGACGTTTCCATGGCGACCAACATGCAGACTCCGTACTCGATTCTCAACCAGGAGACCGAGGCGCTGTTCACCCTCGCGCCGACCATTACCCGGACCTTCGGGCCTTTCCCTACCGAGGGGTATGCCCAGCTCGTGGGGTCGGTTCGGGCAGACCAGCCGGTGTCTGTCTACGTTGAGGGGGCGGTGCTTGCAACGGGTGCAACCTGGGACGCCATGGACCACAAGGCCCCGTTGGTCACTGGGCAGGTGTTCCCTATCGTCGTGAACCTGACGAAGCCTCACATTCGCATCCGGGTCGTCGGGCTTGCGGCTGGGGCAACTGCCAATGTGGAGATCAACGGGTGGCTGCTTCCTGTCTCGGCGCTGTCTGGCCGCGAGGAAATGACCCTCCTGAGCGAGGAGATCACGCTCCACCACACGCTCGCCCGGGCCGTGGGCGACGGGACGGATGCGGACCTGGAGGGGGCTTATGCAGGCGGTCGTATCCAGATCGTTTCGAACGCGGATCTGGTGAGCGCCACGCTTCAATTCTTCGGCAGCGTGGACGGAACGAATTTCGTTCCGATTCAGTGCCGGAATGAAGTGACGAACGTCATCGCCAACAACACGGTGATCGGCGCGAGCGCCAACGAGGTCTGGCTCACGGAGGTTGCCGGGTACCAGACCTTGCGGGTTCGGATCGAGGCCATCGACATCGGAGCGGGGATGCTTGGCCGGGTTACCGTGCTCTCGAAGATCATCGAGGCGGCTACCCCGGAGACGGACGAGAGCGTAGTCAACCTGGAAACGGTGGAGACGACTCACCACGCGAGTGCCGCGGCCATCGCCAACGGAACGGATGCGATTCTCAGTGGTGCGTATTCGGGCGGGCGCTTCCAGATCGTGGCCAACGTTACGCTGGTTTCCGCGACTCTTCTGTTCTTGGGTTCCGAGGATGGGATCAACTTCGTCGCGGTGAAGTGTCGGCGCGAGGGGACAGACACCTACGCCACGCAGACGGCGATCACGGCCAACTCCGACGAGATCTGGGTGGTGGAGACGGCGGGCCTTCGGTTGCTGCGAGTCCGTGTTGACGCGATCAACACAGGCGGCGGCGGGCTGGGGCGGGTGGTGGTCACCAGCAAGATCATCCAGGGCGCGTCCCCGCAGGCATCCCAGGCAGTCGTGGATCTTGAGACCAAGGAGACGGTTCACCACGCCCTGGCGAACGCGGTTGCCAACGGAACGGATGCCGTCCTGGATGGGTCGTTCTCCGGGGGGAGAATCCAGATCGACGCAAGCGTCGGAATCGTCGCGGCGACCGTCCAATTCTTCGGGTCAGCAGACGGGGTCACCTTCGCAGCGATGCTCTGCCGCAACTCCGCAACGGGGGTGATCGCTGCCCAGACGACGCTGGCGGGGCCTTCCACCGAGGTATGGGAGGCTGAGACCGTTGGCCTGCGAGCCTTGCGTTGTCGCTTGGATGCAATCAACCCGGCTGCGGGTATTCCCACTGTGTCCGTGATCTCCAAGATCATCGAGGGGGCGACTCCCGATATTCTCAAGTCTTGGAATGAGGGCGAGCGCGCAAAGGTCAGCCCCATTGCGGGGCAGGCGGGTGTGCAGGGTGGCTCTGGTGCTACCACGGCGCTGACCCAGCGGGTGGTTGTCGCCACGGATAATCCGACCTACGGTGCTCCGGCGGTAGCCGCGCCTTCCTATGCCGAGCAGGTTGGCGGGCGGTACAGTGCGGTGCCCCCCGCGGTCGCGGACGGGCAGCTTGGTGCTTTCCTAGAAGATGCCTACCGCCGCCTCGAAATCTCCATGACCAACCGGGTGGCCCAGGCCATTCAGATGTTGGAGGTCGCCCCCTGGGTCCACGAGTCTGCGCCGGTGACTCTTCGTGCCTCCGCGGCTATGCCCGCGGCTGGTGCCCTTGATGCTGTCCCCGCTGGTACTCCCACGGGGGATCGTGTCTCGGCGTACCTGACGTTCCTTCACACCGCCGCTGTCATCGGCGGCAAGGCGCGGGTCATTATCGAGCTCTGCGACACGGTTGCCGCTGTGGACAAGTGGGGCTACAACCCCCAGATCGAGGCGCAGTCGGCAGCGGAGGGGGCGGACGGTGTGTTCCGCGTCCAGCGGCTCGTCTACGACTTCCCTGCCACGTCTCTCAACCAGGAGGTTGGCCGTCTTGCGATCCCCCTGGGCGGCGCGGACATGATCCGCATCCGCGCTCAGGAGGCGGGTGTCATCGCCAGCCCGGGAACCCTGGAAGTCGTCTGCAAGTTCTCGAACCATCCGGTTTCGACCCCGGTGGTCTTCGACTCCCGTGGGTGGGTGTCGGGGCAGGCGTACTGGCGCATGGGGGAGACGAATCCTCTCTCCGCGCAGTATGTCAACGAGTCCGCCTACGCCCAGGAAGCCATTGCGAGCAATGCGGCCATCATCATCCCGAGCGCCGCTGGATCTGCTATGGCCGGATTCAAGGACGTGGACTTCGAGATTTACCTCAACGGCGGGATCGATGCCGGAGCGATTCCTGTAACCGCGTCCTTGATCATCAGCGGGTGGAACGATACTTCCACGGGCGGGCTGCACCCGATCATCGTTCCGGTTACCCCCGACGTGTGGTCGCGGAGATTCGGGACCAGGGGATTCGCCTCCTTCTCCAGTACGGGTAATACCCCCTACTCCGATATTCTCTCCCTGGCGAACTTGAACTGCGCGTTCTTCCGTATCGACATCGCTTGGAGCGGGACTCCGGCGGCGGGGAACCCCGGCAAGGTGTGCGTGTACCCGAGGCGCAAGGCCCTTTAAGGACGGAGACGAAACATGCTCAGTGATGCCATTGCGGAAAAGACGCTGCTTGTGAACCCGGGCGGTATCGCGGCGCAGGTCTACAATATCTTCGGGTTCTCCCGCTTCGTGGAGATCCACGCCATCTATGGGGAGTTCATTGACGTCACCAACGTCGCTGTGGCTACCCTATGCGGCTGGGAGTTGTGGGATGGCACGAACCGCGTTCCGATCACAGCGCTGGCTGGTGTGGACTGCTCCACGGCGGCGCTCAACTCCATGATCCTCGACGCGGGGCTTGCGGGCGCGACTGCGGTGTTCCTCAATTCCACTCAGGCCCGGATCAACAAGATGGCGGAGTACCCTCAGACCAACGGGTCGATGATCCTGGCGAAGAACGGAGTCTCGAACTGGATTCGGTTCTGCGTTACGACCGCCGTGGCGACGAACTTCACCGTGAGATTCAGGGTGCTGTGGAACCCGAGGAGCGCTGGAACAGTCTGGCCGGTGTAGCGTTCACTGACTTGTACATTTGTTAGTCCGCGTTTAAATGCGTCCAACGGGGGCTTTAAATGCTCTG
>JAZDKM010000047.1:0-2013 GCA_043803085.1 Planctomycetota bacterium | reverse complement strand
CTACGGCGGCTCGACGTATGCCGGTGACGGCGCCACCTGCATCCATGAAGGCGTCGTTTCCTACGAGGCGTCCTCGTACCGGGACAACATCTCGGTGGTGTCCGGCGCGACCTCCGATGGGACGTTCCTCGACGGCGTGCCCGCCGTCGCGTACTGGCCCGGCTTTGCCCCGGTGGTCTACTACAGCCCGGGCAACACGGGTGGCACCTATAGCACGGGCGACTGGGCGCTGCTGACGGCCAACATACTGATCAACTGCGGCGGTCCGCAAGGCGCCGACTGCAACGGCAACCTGATCCCGGACGAGTGCGACATCGCGTCTGGGACCAGCAACGACTGCAACGAAAACGACACGCCTGACGAGTGCGAGCCGGACTGCAACGGCAACGATCAGGCCGACCAGTGCGACATCGACTACGGCGTGTCGGAGGACTGCAACAACAACGGCATTCCGGACGAATGCGACATCAATGCCAGCAGCGGCGGAACCAGCCAAGACTGCAACACTGACGGGACTCCGGACGATTGCCAACTCGTCGACAACGACTGCAACGACAACGCCGTTCCCGACGAGTGCGACATCGCCAGCGGTTACAGTGAGGACTGTCAGCCTGATGGCATCCCGGACGAGTGCCAGTTGTATGATCGCAGCAGCCGCCTCGTCTATCAGTATGACGATGGCTCGACCGAGAACTCGCTCGGCTGGACCGACGGTGGTGAGCTGGTGTGGCTGCACCACTTCACGGCGGTGCTGGGTTCGGACGCGATCGACGGCATCATGACGTCGTTCGGTTCGGCCATGTTCCCAGGCGGCTCGGGCGTGACGCCGGGCCAGCAAGTTCGGGTGTACCTCTGGTCTGACCCGAACGGCGACGGCGACCCGACCGACGCGGTGTTCGTGCGTGAGGTCCAGGGCGTGGCGCTGGCCAGTGCCATCGACACCGACGTGCCGCAGACCATTACCTTCTCTCCGCCGGTGTGCATCCTGCCGCCGGAGTTCCCGAACAGCAGCTTCTTCGTCGGGGCTTCGGTGGTCCATCCGGCGGGTACGTACCCGTCGCCGATGGACGAGAGCAGTGCGTCGCTCGGCCGGGCGTGGATCTGCGGCGTGCCGAGTGGCGTGTTTGATCCGACCGTGCTGACCAACCTCTATGAGATGGACAGCATCGGCTTCCCGAGCGTCTGGCTGCTGCGGGCCAACGGGATCCCGTGCGGTCCACCGCCGAACGACTGCAACACCAACGGTGTGCCGGACGAGTGCGACCTGGCCGGCGGCACCAGCGAAGATTGCACGGGACCTCCCACTCAACCCAACGGCATCCCGGATGAGTGCGACATCGCTTCAGGGACCAGTCTGGATGCCAACCTCAATGGGATTCCCGACGAGTGCGACACGGCGCAGGCCAATCCGATAAGCGCCTGTCCGCCGGATCAAGCGACCCTGTGGCGGACCCAGAAAAACTGTATCCGGCTCAGGTTCGACGACGACATCACCGTACCCGGCGCGGGTCAAGTCCTGATCCAGGAACTGTCGTCCAGCGGGGGCTTTGGGGCGGACCTCTCGGCCCAGTTCACCTTCACGGTGGAGAACGACGGCGGGGGCCTTCCGCGGATTCTCAAGATCAAGGAGAACGGCATCACCGTCCCCGACCTGCACCGCAAGTGGCTCGGGATTCGCAACCTGGGTGGCTGGACTGTGGCCCAGCAGTTCGAGGTGCAGTACGTCGTGATGATGGGCGACGTGAACAACGACGGTTTCGTGAAGAACGCGGACGCCAGCGCGATTTATCCGCACGTATCGCCCGAGCAGGTTCTGGACTGTTGCGCCTGGGAATATGATCCCACCGACCCCTTCGATAACGGCCGCTGTGATCTCAATGGGGATTGCTACGTGAAGAACGCGGACGCCAGCGCGGTGTATCCGAGGGTGTCCCCCGAGGGGAAGCCGCTGAAGCCGACCGACCACGGCTCTTCCTCCGGGTTGCTCTGCGTTCCGGGCTTCTAAGGTTTGGT
>JAZDKM010000046.1:0-8792 GCA_043803085.1 Planctomycetota bacterium | reverse complement strand
ATTCAGGCGGTCACGCGCGGGGTCCGCGAGATGCGCAACTCCCATAAGGTCTCGCCCAAGCAGCCGGTCAAAGTGACGGTGACGGCACCGGTTGATCACCTGGCCTCGTTGTCGCGTCACGTGCACATCATAAAGGCGTTGGCCCACGTAGAGGAGTTGTGCGTCGTCGCGGAGGCGAAGCGGCCGGCCAACGCCGCCTCCGCCGTCATCGGTGGACTGCACATTCACGTCCACGACATCAGCGACGACGATGCCGAGCGCCGCCGCGTCACCAAAGAGTTGGCTGAGGTGGAGAAGCTCATTCCTGCCAAACAGAACAAGCTGGCCAACGAAAGCTTCGTTAAGAATGCGAACCCCGAGATCGTCCAGGCCGAGCGCGACCGGCTCGCCGAACTGATGGCCCGCCGGCAAAGCTTGGCGGCCGCCTTGGCAGAACTGGGTTAGCGCGGTGTTGCATGCTGATGGCGTCTCAGCCTTGTGCCGACCTGTAGGGGGTGCGCGCCCGCGCACCATCTCAGCCGCCCAAGCTAATTGGGGATGCACGCGGCGACTTGCCGCCTGGGTGCATCCCCAATTGTGTGGTCGTCATAGCTGTTAGTTGTCCCCAAGGGACACATCTAACCATCAACCCATTGTAAGCTCTGGAGACCTCCTTTCGGGCGGTGTCGCGGAGTGGCCCTCCCCCTTGCGACACCTCTGGCGCCGGCGGACATCCTATTCCGCCGCCGACCAACCCTTGACCCCACGACCCTTTTGCCTGGTATGGGCCTTCCCCTTTGTTCCGGCAAAGAGAGTCACGACTTCCCCGTCAACGTCTCGAACCGGTTCGCCCGGCCGGCTTCGTCCTGTGCTTCCTCGTGAAGCCTGCCTATAATGAACCGCCGACGAGCCGCACCGTTGGCGCTCCGATTCATCGCCGACATAGATGAATTGTCGAAACGCGTCCTGGACTACAAAGAATTTGTACGTGTTTAGTAGCGGCTCGCGTTCTCGCCAGCCGACGGACTGTGGGGCTGAGGGCGACCAAGGCGGGAGCCCGAAGGGCCGCGACCTTTGACTGGGTTTGACTTACACGCACGGTCAACTTGCGTGTAAGTATAAGTCGTAGCGATGTTTACAACGGTATCAGCACTTCTCACGCGGCTTCCCGCCCTTCAGGACGGACAGGCGTGGGAGATTTTCAACAGCCGCTATTCGCCCATGTTAAAGCGATACTTCTCAAGTTTTGGTATCACTGGAGAACCGGCCCGCGACCTGACTCAGGACACCATTCAGAAAGCCATCGACGGCCTCCGCTCCGGTTCTTATCGCCGCGACAAGGGACGGTTGCGTGACTGGATGGGTGGAATCGCTAGAAACGTACTCCGCGAGCAGTGGCGGAAGGCACGCCGCGGCGGCGGGGCCGTTCAAGCCCAGACAGCTTTTTGGGAAGGCTGTGCCGACCCTGCCGGGGAGGAAGCCGTCCAGAAGGCCGACCGAAGGTTCGACGAAATCTGGGTGCGGGCGCGGTTGTGCGCGTTGCTCCGTTATGCGCTCCAGTCCTTCCGGCCGTGCGAATTGCGGTGCTATTTTCTGGTGCATGTGCACAAGCGCCCGATCGCCCAGGTGGCCGAGCGGCTGGGTATGAGCGTTTCGGCGGTGTACCAGCACCGGCGGGCGGTGGCCGAATGGTTGCGGTCGGTCGGTCCACGGTTCATCTCGAGTTGGGAGAGATAAGTATGGGTAGCGGCTGTGTCGCCGAGGTGGACATGTTTCTGGCGTATCGGCGGGAGCTATCCGCGGAGCAAAGCGTTCTGATCCTGCGTCATCTCGCAGGCTGTTCGCTGTGTCACGATCTGTGGAAGCGCTTTGAATTGGACGAGCGAATCGCGGAGGGCATCCAATGTGCGCTCCGGGGCGACTCCGCGGGCGCGGACACCGGTCCGGGGTGGGGACCCGATGAGGAGCTGCCCGAGACCCTGGAGATCCCCGGGTTTCGTATTCGGCCGGGGTACATCGAGGGCGGCCAGGCACGGGTTTATCGCGGCATTTACGAAGCCAGCCAGGAGGAAGTGGCCATCAAGGTTTTTCACAACTCGCTGCTGAACGAGGGGGGACAGGAACGGTTCGCGCGCGAAATCAAATCGGTGGCCCGCCTGCGCCACCCCAACCTCATCACCATTCGCTCGGACGGACAGATTGACGGTCACCCCTACTTCGTCATGCCCTGGATCGAGGGCCTGACCCTGGACGAATACGTCAAACAGACGCCGCTCTCGTTCATTCGGAAAGTCGAGTTGATCAGCAAAATTTGCGAGGCGGTCAGCCACGCTCACCAGCGCGGGGTGATGCACCTGGACCTCAAGCCCACGAACGTCCGCGTGGATGTTACCGGCCAACCGATCGTCATGGACTTCGGGCTGGCACGGTTGACCGAGACCGATTACTCCGAACCGCCCGGCACGCCTCCGGGCGTGGCCGGTACGCCGCTCTACATGGCCCCCGAGCAGATCGAGAACCGGGAGGACTTGGACGTCCGTGCGGATGTCTACGGCCTGGGTTTGTTGCTCTACGAAGTGCTGGTGGGTCGGCGGGCGAAGGGGGCCCAGTTGACGCAGTCCCAAGCCCCGTCGCTCGAGGTGGCGCGGGAGGTGCCCCCGCCCCCCCGGGCGGTAAATCCCAAGGTGCCGCGCGAGTTGGAGGCGGTCACGTTGCGCGCGCTCGAAGTCGATCGTGAGCGGCGCTATCTGACCGCGCGGGCGCTCTATGAGGACCTGGAGCATTATCGGCAGGGGCGGGTGGTCCAGGCCTACGCCCATCGGCGCGGGTACCGTCTGCACAAATGGATGCACCTGCACCGAGAGAGAATCGCCAGTCTGGGACTCATCGGGCTGGTGATGGGCCTGGGCTTGGCGATCCGCACCAAAGTGGTCTGGGACGCCGAGCACATGGTCAAAGAGGCCGAACGCCGCTCGGCCGTCGAAGATCAAAAGTATCAGAGCGTCAACGAAGAGCGCGGTCGGAATCTGTCGGCCGAACTCGAGCGGGTTCGCCGCGAATTGGCCGACACCCTGGAGATGACCGGGTCTGTGGCGCTGGGCGTGGGTGACTGGGGCCTGGCCGGCGAGAGCTACGCGAAGGCCAGGCGGTTGCGTGCGAAGTTGGACGTGACGCCGATGAGTCGCGCAGAGGCCCCTTGATACATCCAGGATCGGGGCAAGTCCTTGGACCCCCCTTGCACGACGGGTTTTCGTCAGCGAGAGTATGGTGCCGCGACGGCGGGGGACTGACGGCGTGGTCGTTTGGCCGTCGGCGCGGTGGATGTTATCCCTGAGCCGCTCATGGCACTCGCCTTGGACAGCGTCGCGTCACCGGTGGCGTGCAAGTACCTCGCGTTGAAGTCGGCCCGCGGGATCGGGCCGATTCTCGCCCGTCGGCTGATCCAGCATTTCGGCGGGATCGATGGGGTCTTCCAGGCCTCCGTAGGGGAGTTGGCGCGGGTGGAGCGAGTCAGTCCAGCGCGGGCGCGGCAGGTGCAAGCGGCGCGCGACGAGGATACGATCGCCGGCGAGTTGGCCTTGGCCGCCGAACGCGGCGTTCGCATCATTTGTGAGCAGGACTGCGACTACCCCGCGGCCCTTAAGTACCTTCCCGATCCGCCGGTATGTCTATACGTCAGCGGCACGGTCCGACCGGAGGATATGCTGGCGCTGGCCATCGTGGGGACGCGGCGCTGCACGCGGTATGGCGGCGAGCAGGCCCGGCGGTTCGGGGTCCTGTTGGCGCAAGCGGGTTTCACCGTGGTGTCAGGCTTGGCCCGTGGGGTCGACGGGCTCGCCCACCACGGGGCGCTGGAAGCGGGCGGCCGGAGTCTCGCCGTGCTCGGAAACGGGCTGACCGACGTGTATCCTCCCGAGCACACCGCCCTGGCGGAACGCATCCGGCAGTCCGGAGCGGTGCTCAGCGAACTGCCCATGACCGCGCCGCCGGATTCGGGCAACTTTGAGCCGCGGAACCGGATCATCGCCGGCTTGTGCCTTGGCGTGTTGGTGATCGAAGCGGCCCGTAAGAGCGGGGCCCTCCTTACCGCCCGGCTGGCCACTGAATATAACCGCGAGGTGTTCGCGGTCCCCGGCCGGATCGACACGCCCGAAGCTGCCGGCACTAACACCCTGATCCGCAACGGCGAAGCCAAGCTGGTGATGGGTCTGGAGGACATCCTCGAGGAACTCGGCGAGGTGGGGAGGCTCATGCCGTTCAGCGGGGTCCCGGTTTCGGGCGACGCGCCCGGCACGGAGCCCTCGGTAGCGCAGCTCGACCCCGACCAGCAGCGGCTTTGGGACGCCCTGGGCGCGGAGGAGACTGGTGTGGAAGCGTTGGCCGACGAGACTGAGCTGCCCATCCCGAAGGTCGTGTCCACGTTGATGGCGCTGCAATTGCGGGGTTTGGTGCGGGAACTCCCCGGTCAACGGTTCGTTTGCGTCCGCCGGCCCGGTTCCGATTAGGGAGGTCAATCCCTTGCCTATCGCCCACGCGGGGGATGGCGTACCTGGGGGAGTACCCTGCCCGGATCGGGCGGGCGTAACGAATCCGGGCAGGATTGTCTTGCACGTCCTCCTTCCACCAGCTATGGTAAGGGCGGCGCGAGTTTGATGTGAGGCCGCTTCGTGTGGCGGTACGAGGCCGGCTGATCGAGGCTGGTCGTGTAGTTTTGGAGTACCCTCTCAGTTAGGAGACAAGCCGTGCTAGGAGCCTTGCTGGAAAGTTGGCAATGGGGCGCCGTCGTTGTTCTCATCGTGCTCATTGTGTTTCTCATCTATCGAAAGAAGCAGCAGGGTTAGGAACCCATGGCAAAAGGGGACGGGCAGCTCGCTTCGCCGGGTTCTCAGCCTCAGAATCGTGGACAGGCTCGGGGCCGGTCCCGTTGTGCCATGGGCGCTTAGACCGAGGCACTCCGGGCAAACGCCTCGGTGGTCGGCGGCGCTATGCTGCGCGCCTTTGGCCCTATGACAGTTCGACGTGGTAGGATTGGCGAGCGGAGCCGCACGTCCCGGCCGGGACTGGCCGAGCCGTTGGAAGCGCTGGTCTTCCTCCTGCCGCTGATCATATTCTCAGAAGTGGCGTCGCGTCTTCTTTCCTCCGACGGGACCGTCCCCCAGCAGGGGCGTGTGGTAGCGTTCCACCTGCTGCGGTTTCTTTTTGAGTTGTTCGGTGCGACCGGTACCCTGATGCCCGCCCTGGCGGTCGTACTCTTGCTGCTGGGCACGCAAGCGGTGTCCGGGCAGCCGTGGCGGGTGCGCAAGTCCGCGGTGGCCCTGATCTACCTCGAAGCGCCGGTGCTGGCGGTGCCGCTTCTGGTCATTCACCATTGGGTCCGGCTGGCGGGAGGCAGGGCAGTGGACGGCTGGGCGGGCGAGGCCGCTTTGGGCATTGGGGCCGGCATCTATGAGGAGTTGATCTTTCGCCTGGTGCTGATCTCCGTCATCACGGCTATCGGGTCTGATTGGTGGGGGCGCTCGGAGACCTTCGTGCTCCCGGTGGCGGTTTTCCTCTCCGCTCTGCTGTTTGCCGCTCACCATCATCCCCCGGTGGGCCGTGATCCGTTTGATGTCGACCGGTTCCTGTTCCGCACGCTGGCGGGCATCTACTTGGGGACCGTTTTCGTCATGCGGGGATACGGCGTGGCGGCGGGCACTCATGCCGCGTACAACCTCATCGTGTTGTGGCGGGAGTAGGGTATTGGCAGGTGGAGTCCCGAGGTATCGGGGCTCCACCGGCCCCACGCGGTAGGGCGGTTACAACAAGTTGGCGGCCAAGTCGGCGAGCGGGCTACGCTCGCCTTTCCGCAGCGCGACATGGCCCGCCAGCGGTTGCGCACGAAAGCGATTGACCAAGTAGGCAAAGCCGTTGCTGTTCACATCCACGTAGGGGTTGTCGATCTGGTACGGGTCTCCGGTGAGGACCACCTTTGCATTTTCGCCCATACGCGTGATGATCGTCTTGACTTCCAGCGGCGTCAGGTTCTGGGCCTCGTCGATGACCACGAAGCGGTGGGCGATGCTCCGCCCGCGAATGTAGGTCAGCGGTTGAATCTCGATGAGGCCGGAACGGACCAACGCCCCGGATTCCGTGTGCCCGCGGATCGCGCCGCCCGTGTCCAGCAGGAAGTCGATGGTGTCCAGGATCGGTTTCATCCAGGGCTCGAGCTTGCTCTCGATGTCGCCGGGCAGGTAGCCCAGGTCTCGGCCCAGAGGCACGACCGGGCGGCCGACCAGGACGCCGCGGTACAGCTTGTGCTTCAACGTGGTATGCATGGCGGCGGCCATGGCCAGGAGCGTTTTGCCGGTCCCGGCTTTGCCCATCAAGGTGACCAGTTGGAGGCGCGGGTCGAGCAGCGCGTCCATCGCATAGTACTGCTCTTTGTTGCGCGGGCGGATGCCGCACAGTCCGTTTTCCGGTACGCGTAGCGCCACCAGTTTCCCCCCGTCGGCATGCACCCGGGCCAACGCCGTGTTCTTCGGGTTCTCCCGCTCGCGCAGCAGCGTATATTCGTTGCACCGGCCCGGGCCGTTGGGCAGGGCCACCTCGCCGTCCCGCTTGAAGGCTTCCAGCACGTGGGCGTCGACGGCCAACTCCGCCTCCGCGGCTTCCAGCTCCGAGAGCAGGACGTGGTCGGACTCGTAGTCCTCGGCAGGCAGCCCCGACACGTCCGCCCGGATACGGAGGTTAATGTCCTTGGTGACGATCGTGACCGGGACCTCGGGCTCGGCCTGCTGGATCGCACGGGCCACGCGGAGGATTTCCAGGTCGCCGTCCACCGGGGCGCCGGAGAGGGCCCGCTCCGGTTCGCAGTACACCCGCAGGGTCCCCCCGTTGGAGAGCGGGACGCCGGCGGTCAGGCAGCGCTCGCCGCGCAGGGAGTCGAGCAGCCGGGCGACGGCCCGGGCGTTATAGCCGCGGCCGGTCATCTCTTTTTTGAAGCGGTCGATTTCCTCGATGACCCCAATCGGGATGATGACGGTGTTTTCCGCAAAGTTGAAGATCGAGGCGGGATCGTGCAGCAGAATGTTGGCATCCAGTACGTAGTTTTTCTGCATGCCGCAGCAGTATAGCGGCCGAGGTCGGGTTCACAAGCGAAACACGGACATACGCCCGGGAGAACGCCGGGCTGCCGGACTACGGCAAGGCGAGGTTGCCCAAAGACGCGGGGTCGTAGAAGTTGCGGACCGCGCCGGCCCAATTCGAGTACTCCTGACGCTTCAGGTCGAAGCGCGAAAAGTCCACCCGCCAGATCCGTCCGCTGCCGGCATCCGCGCCAAAGGCTTCCAGAGGAATGCGGACCTCGGCCACCCAACGGTCGGGATAAGTCTGCGCGGCGTAACGGATGTCAGCGGCCCAAACCCGGCGCCGGCCGGTCGGCGGCTCCGTGCCGATACCGTGCTCCCACAGCGTTCCCGAGGGTTTGAGCACGATGTGGTACAGATCAGAAGTGGAGTGCGTACCCGCCCCGGTCGGATCGAGCACAATCTCCGCGAGTTCCTCACCGACGGGAATCAAGTCGTCGTACTCCACCACGTTGGTGTGGCTGCCGGCCAGACTTTCGAGGCGGTCCTCCCGTGCGTCGGAAGTCTGCTCCCCCGGCGTGGCACAGTCGAAGGCGAAGTACAGGGCCTCCGCGTCGGCAGCGGCGTACACCCGGGTGATGGACGAGGGACGGCTGGACAAAGCCGCACTGGTTATGGACTGCGGTTCGGCCGCCGGCCGATCCGGAGGTTCCCCACTGACGAGCACAAAATCCGAGGCGCGATTGCCCACGCCGGGCGGCCAATCTGAAAGCTCGCCGTCGATCAGCAGGCGCCGGTCCAGCGGCTGGGCGGCCAAGTAGCCCATCCGGGCGGCCAATCGAAGCACGTTGCCGTCCTCGGTGGTGAAAACGAGCGGCAGGTCGCGCACGCCGTCGTCGTTCCACGTCACGACCGCAGCCTCGGCCGCCAGAGTGAGACGCAACGCATCATTCGGCGGGACGACGACCTGGATCGGTCCATGGAGGTTGCGCCATCCGACAGGAAGCTCGCCGAAGCCGATCGAACCGGACACCGCGGTGCGCTTCCCGTTGTGGAAGACGACCGCGCATTCGATCCTGGTCGTGCCCTGGGCGGCCGGCGCCACCCGCCATGCCCGGACACCCTCGATTTCGATGCGGACCCGTCGGGTCGCCTCGATGAAACGCTGCCAGCGCATCGTGGCCGCCATGCGCCCCTGGGTTTCGACCGGACCTTGTCGTAAGGCCAGACTCAACTCGTCCATCATGATCTGCTCGGCCTCTTGCCACCACCGCGAGTCGCGCACCCAGCCGTCGGCCTGCGCATCGGCGTAGTGGTAGCGGTAGGCTTTGGCGCCCGCGAATGGGGCCAGGGAAGCCGCCAGAACGTCGGCGATGTGTCCGAGCCCTTTTTCGCGCATCAGCTTCAGGTAGGCCAGATCAAGCATGCCGCGGCGCAGCCGCTTCAGCCGCACGGAGGGGATAGGCTCGGTCAGCCCGGCGACGGAGCCGGGATAAATCAACGGCGCGTCGGGCCGGAGTGGGCCGTCCGTCGCGTCGATACACGCTTGGGCCGTGAGCGCGGATTGGGGATTGGGGATTGAGGATTGAGGATTCACTTCAGGCCACACGTTGATGGTCCCCAACCGCACCACGGCAGTGCCTTCGCGGTACGCCTGCCAGGGGAGGACGCGCGCGTCGGCCGCCGTGGCCGCCAGTTCGATCGAACCGCTGAAGGGCGGGCGGTCCACGTGCATCCACCAAGCCTCAT
>JAZDKM010000045.1:0-8966 GCA_043803085.1 Planctomycetota bacterium | reverse complement strand
TGGTGGCGTTCTCCCGTTACCACGCAGGCGGGCGACTCGACGGCCAGATCATGGCGCTGTTCATCATCGTACTGGCCGCCGCGGGCGCGGCGGTGGGCGTCGCGCTGGCCATGAACTATTACAGGAACCACGCCTCAATCGACGTGGATCGCGGCACGGAACTGCAGGGTTAGCGAGGAGCAGACGGCGCGCAGCAGGCGGAAGGAAATGGAGAATGGAGAATGGAGAATGGAGAATGGAGAATGGAGAATTGAGAATGGAGAATGAAGCAGGGCGCGTGCAGAACTCCAGGGGGGTGGGAGCGGTACCGCAGACTCGTCGCCTGCACAAGTGCGGCGGCCTGCGACGCATTCTTCCTTCTCCATTCTGTATTCTCCATTCTCAATTATTGCTGCCGTCTCGGCGGTGTGAATTGTGCCTATGAGTTCCTACGAAATCTATTTGGCTATCGGCGTTTTCGTTCCGCTGGTCACCTTCGCCCTGCTGGTGTTCTTCGGTTACCGGCTGGGCAAGCCGCTTTCCGGCTGGGTCGCCGTCGCCGGCATGGGCGTCAGCCTGGTGCTGGCCACTATCACCCTGGCACGCTGGATGGGCGAGACGCCGGAACAGAAGGCGGAATTAACGGCCCACGCCGCGCGGTATACCTGGGCCGACTTGGGCAACGTCCCCACGACGAGCGGTCTCTCGGCCGGCAGCGACGCCCCCGCACCCGAGGGAGTCCGCATTACCGTCGGCGTCAAACTTGATTCCCTGACGGTGATCATGTACTTCATGGTCACGTTCGTCGGCTTCTGGATTTTCGTGTTCAGCCTCGGCTATATGGCCGGGCATTCCGACGAGATCGACGGGCAGTGCAAGTTCCACCGATTCTTCACCTACCTGTCGCTGTTCGCCTTCAGCATGCTCGGGCTGGTGGTCAGCAGCAGCCTGCTGTTCCTGTTCATCTTCTGGGAACTGGTCGGGTTGTGCAGCTACTTCCTGATCGGCTTTTACTTCGACCGCAAATACGCTTCCAACGCAGGGATCAAGGCTTTCGTCACCAACCGGGTGGGCGACTTCGGGTTCATCATTGGGCTGATGCTGGTGTTCTTCTATTTGCGTACGCTGGACCTGGACCAGGCGGCAGCGACCTTCGCCGAGCAGTACCACGCCGGCACCGGCATTTTCGCCAGTCAGTTCACCCTGTTCGGGTACGGGCTGGCAACGCTCATGGGTATCGGCCTGTTCTGCGGGGCGATCGGCAAGAGCGCCCAGTTCCCGCTGCAGGTGTGGCTGCCGGACGCGATGGCCGGCCCTACGCCGGTCAGCGCTTTGATCCACGCCGCGACGATGGTGGCGGCGGGCGTATACCTGGTGGCCCGGATCTTCCGGCTACTGACGCCCGAAGCCCAGATGTTTGTGGCGACCATCGGCTGCATCACGCTGACGATCACGGCCCTGATCGCCATGGTGCAGACCGACATCAAGAAGGTGCTGGCCTATTCGACGCTGTCGCAGCTTGGTTACATGATCTTCGGGATGGGCGTGGGGGCGTGGATCGCCGCGCTGTTCCATCTGATGACCCACGCCTTCTTCAAGGCCATGTTGTTCCTCGGCTCCGGCCAGGTGATCGAGGGCTGCCATCACGAGCAGGACATCCGCAATATGGGCGGGCTGCGTCGGAAGATGCCCGTGACCTGCTGGACATTTTTCGTGGGCGTGTTGGCCATCGCCGGGGCCGGGATTCCCTGGTTGACGCTGGGCGATACGAAGTTCGGCTTGGGTGGGTTCTTCAGCAAAGATGAGATTCTGGCGGTGGCGTACGAGCGAACCTACAACTGGGACTACGCCCAAAGAGTCCCCGTGCCCGAGGAGTTATGGGTCCAAGGGGAAGACGAACCGAACCGCGACCGTCAGGGAGCGGAAAGAATTGGGGATTGGGGATTGGGGATTGCGGATTGGAAGAGCTCACGCAGAGGCGGGTGGCCCACCGCTTCAGCGGTGGGGGACACGAATCCCAACCGATTCGAGTTCCCCACCTCCAAGGAGGTGGGCCACCCGATTCCATTCGCCTCCCCCGCCGGTGGGGCAACGGGCCACTCTGTTCCGTCGTCCGGTGCCCGGGCGTTGCTGGTCGCCGACCGTGAGGAGCACGGAGCACCCAACAGTCAGCGCGGGGCAAGACTCCGCACTCTGCACGACTCTCCGAAATTCGCGGTCGCGGCCAAGATGCTCCCGTTGCCCAAATGGCTGTTCTGGCTGCCGATCCTCATCGCCTATGTGACGCCGTTTTACATGATGCGGGTATGGTGGCTGACGTTCATGGGTAAGCCGCGCAACGAACACGTCTACCATCACGCCCACGAAATGAAGCTGATGTACGTTCCGTTGATCGTGTTGGCGGTGGGGACATGGTTTTCCAGCTACTTTGTTTTCAGACCGCTGCTCGCGGAGGCTGCTCCAGCGGCGACCGACGCCCCTGCCATTGTCGCCCTCGACGGCGAGGCCCACCATCCGACCGACAAGCTGCTCAGCCTCACGCACGTGTCGGGTAGGAACCCGCACACGGCTCTGGGCTTTATCGTGGGCTTCGCTTTCATCGTGGGCATGGGGCTGGCCTGGATGATCTATCGCAACGCCTTCGCGCTTTCGACCAAGATTCGCACGCTGCCGGTGGTCCGGTACCTGCATGCGGCCCTGGAAAAGAAGCTCTACTTCGATCATCTGTACGAAGGCGTGCTGGTGCCGGCGGTCAAGACCGTTCTGGCGGGCGTGTGCAACCTGTTTGATATGTATGTGATCGACCTGCTGGCCAACCTTTCGGCCAAGGTGACCGAGCGCGTCTCGGCCTTCAGCGGTTGGGTGCTGGATGCCCGGGGGGTGGACGGCGTGGTCAACGGGATCGCGGATACGGCGCTCGAGGTCGGCGACGCCATTCGCCGGCCGCAGACCGGCCTGATTCGGAACTATGTGCTGCTGGCCGCCGGCGGGGCGGTGGTGGTTGTGTTGTGCGTTTTGTTGCTGGTGACCTAGAAGGCGATCGCCGTGGGCCTGGGTGGAGTGCCTAAGCGAAGCGGAGCAACGCGGAGCGGGGCGCAGGGGTTCCCCACCGCTGAAGAGGGGGCCACCCGGCCCAACGGATGACCGGCTGGAAAGCCGGTCCCACGAAGAACCGGTTGCACAAGGAATCGGCCTGCGAGGACGCCGGCCGCTACAAGAGAAGATTGCGGGATTCAGAAACGTGGAAAGCTCAAGCATCTTAAGCTGGGTCGTGTTTCTACCGACGATCGGGGCCGTACTGTGTCTGTTCACCCCTAAGGAACTGGTCAAGTGGGTCGCTACGTTCGCCAGCGGGGCGGCGCTGGTTCTCTCGCTGCTTCTGTTCGGGACGTTTATGGGTGGTGGCGGTGGGCAGGCGACGGAAATCTTCGGCGCCACCTATGGCAAACTGCACCACGTGTTCCGCACCGAGTGGATCACCGGGGAACACTTCGCCATCGAATACTTCGTCGGCATCGATGGGCTGAGTTTCCCGCTGTTCATCCTTACCACGGTCGTCTCCTTCCTGGCGTGTGTCGGCAGCTTCAACATGACCACGGCCTGGAAGATCAACAAGGGCGAACGGGCCTACTACATCCTGTTCCTCATTCTCGAAACGGGCATGCTCGGCGTATTCGTCGCCATGGATTTCTTCCTGTTCTACATCTTCTGGGAAGTCATGCTCCTGCCCATGTACTTCCTCATTGGCGTCTGGGGCGGGCCCAAGAAAGAATACGCGGCGATCAAGTTCTTCCTGTTCACTCTGGCCGGCTCGGTGCTGATGCTCGTCGCCCTCCTGGGCATGTACTTCTACAGCGCCGACGCGGTCCAGATCGCCAAGGACTCCGGGCACCTGGACTGGACGAGGAGCTACCGGGGCTTCTTCCTGAATGGCGGGACCTTCGACCTTATCGAGTTTGCCACGAACAAAGCCATTCAGGCCCACTTTGGGTCGGCCGCAACGATCTTCATCTGGAAGTGGCTGCCCTTCGCCCCGACCATGTTCATGCTGCTGTTCATCGGCTTTGCCATCAAGCTGCCCAGCGTCCCGTTCCACACCTGGCTGCCCGACGCGCACGTGGAGGCCCCCACGCCCATCAGCATGATCCTGGCCGGCGTTCTGCTGAAGATGGGCGGGTACGGCTTCCTGCGGCTGTGCTATCCGATCTTCCCTACCGGCGCGCACCACTGGGCCTATCTGTTGGCCGGGGTCGGCCTGGTCAGCATCATCTACGGGGCGTTGTGCGCCATGGCCCAGACCGACTTCAAGAAGCTGGTGGCCTACAGCTCGATTTCGCACATGGGCTTCGTGCTGCTGGGCATCGCGGTGATGACGCCCACGGCGCTTCAGGGGGCCATGTTCCAGATGATCGCCCACGGTATTTCCTCACCCATGTGCTTTTATTTGGTCGGCGTCATTTACGACCGTGCCCACCACCGCGAGATCAACCGCTTCGGCGGCTTATGGTTAACCATGCCCCGATACGGCTCGATGGCCACCTTGGGCTTCTTTGCTTCGCTGGGTCTGCCCGGCCTGTGCGGCTTCATTGGCGAGGTCTACGTGTTACTGGGGACATTCGAGGCCCGTGGGACCTACCCCTGGGCCGGACCGTTCGCCATCATCGCCGCCAGCAGCGTCATCCTGACCGCCGGGTACATCCTCTGGCTGATCCAGCGCGTCTATTTGGGCAAAGCCAAGCCTGAGTATGCCGGCTTCCCGGAAGCCACGCCACGGGAGTTGTTCGTGTTGGCCCCGTTAGGTGCCTTAGCTCTCGCTTTGGGCATCCTGCCCAAACAGACCTTGTTCGACTTCATGAACGGTACGCTCAACAACATCCTGGCTCTGGTGACCGGGTAGGAGCCCCGATGGTGGGCGGGTGGAGTCCGCTCCCGGCGGACGTAACCCAGTTGGAAAGCGTGGATGAACCCTATGCTTGCGTCACTCTTCGTCCCCACCGCCGAGCAGTTCCGCTGGTTTTCGCCCGAGTTGGCGCTGGTGGGCACCATCGTTGCGATTTTGATCGCGCCGCTGGCCGTCGGCCGCAGCTCCCGCACCACGGCCCTCATCGCCCTGATTGGCCTGGCAGTCGCCATCCTGTGCACGTGGAGCGTGGCGGGGACGGTGCGGGACCGGGGCCTGAGCGGTCTGGCCCCCGCCGAAGGGCCAGGTGCGGCCGTGGGCATGCTTATCGCCGATAACCTCACCATCTACTTCAAGCTGGTACTCATGATCTTTGCCGCGGGGGTGTCGCTCTTGTGGTGGTATGGATCGGCCGCGGAGGAAAAAGACGCCCCGGCGTTCTTCACGCTGCTCCTGGGCAGCGCGCTGGGCATGAGCCTGATGGTCAGCACGTTGAACTTGCTGTTGATGATCATCGCCATCGAATTCGCCTCGTTGCCCAGCTATGCCATCGTCGGGTTCAGCAAGCGCGATCGGCTGGCCGCCGAAGCCTCGCTCAAGTACGTCATCTTTGGGTCGGTCAGCTTCGCCATCCTGTGCTACGGGGCCAGCCTGCTGTATGGGCTGTATCAGACGCTCGATCTGGGCGCCATTGCCGGTGCGGTGCTGTCCGACATCGGCGCGGGGCGCAACCGGATCGTACTTACCGTGGCCCTGCTGGGCGTGATGTTCGGCGTCGGCTTCAAAATCTCCGCCGTCCCGTTCCACTTCTGGTGCCCGGACGTCTTTCAAGGGGCCCGGATCGAAGTCACCACCTGGCTCAGCGTGGCCAGCAAGGCCGCGGGTCTGGTCTTGTTGCTCCGGTTGGTCCATACCTTCGGCCTCGCGGCCGGCAAGGCCCTCCCGTCCACGGACGCGCTCGCCTGGGTGATCGGCGTCCTGGCCATGATCACCTGTACCGTAGGCAACCTCAGTGCCTACATGCAGACCAGCGTCAAGCGACTGCTGGCCTATTCGTCCATCGCCCATGCCGGCTACATGATGATGGCCGCCACGGTGTTTATTGCGGCCGGAGCGGAGAAGACGAATGACGCCCTCAGCGCGGTGTTGTTCTACGTGCTGGTCTATCTGTTTATGAACCTCGGCGCGTTTGGCGTGACCGCCATGATCATATGGAGCACCGGCAGCGATTCGATCGACGCCTTCACCGGGCTGGTCCGGCGGTCGGTATGGTTGGCGGTCCCCATGCTGTTCTGTCTGATCTCTCTGGTAGGCCTGCCGCCGTTCGGCGGCTTTGTTGCCAAATACTGGCTGCTCTACGCTCTGGCCCAGCAGGGTCAGCCCTTGCATTGGATTCTGGTGATCGTGGCGGTCCTAAACACGTTGCTCAGCCTGTTCTTTTATCTGCGCATCGTGAAGCAGATGATGCTCCGTGACGACGATCGTCCGGCGGTGCGGGCCCCGGCCGGCGGCGTCGCGTTGGTGAACGTCTGCGGGCTTGCGGTACTGGTCCTTGGGTTTCTGCTCATTCAGCCGGTAAAGGAGCGTACCGATCGCTATGCGGCGAACCTGTTTGTCCCTCCGTCTGCGCAGCGGCCGGTCGGCGCCCCCCAACCCGTCGATGCGATATCGGCTCTGGACTTCGCAATGCCCCCGAGCGAGGGCGGGAGGGAACCCTGACTTATGACCGATCCGCGAGTTTTGGACCTTCTGAACGACGTGCTGGCCGCCATGGAGAAATGCCCGCACGCCCGTCTGGCCGAAACCGGCGTCTTCCTGTCTTCGGTCGGTACGGAAGAGTATGACGCCCTCTGTCGCATTCTCGAGGATGAACGGCGCCAGACCCTCGAACTGGCCGACCTGCTGATCGAGTTGGGCGGCGTGCCCGCGTCGGCCGCGCCGGACTTCCACACGGCGCGGCTTCATTACCTCGACCTGCACTTCCTGCTGGGCGAGGTGCTCCACGCCGAAGCGCAGTTGCTGGCTGGCTGCGAATCCGCCCTGGAACCGTTGGCCGGCACGAATTGTACGCCCGCCTATCAGTTGGTCTCGGGGATCGTCGCCGCGCATCGCGAGCACATCGCGCTGCTCCGGAGATTCACCGCCCAGACCAGCGCGTGCGCCTGATGAACTAAGAGCGTCTAACAGAATGGACCTGTGGGACAGGCTTTCTAGCCTGTTGCTGACCGGCTGGAAAGCCGGTCCCACATCTTTTTGTTAGACGCTGTAAAAAAGCCGCCGGCGGAAGCCGGCGGCGGGTGTCGACGAGATCAGATCGCGTGGGTATGCACCATCCCATAAGCGGACGCGAGTGGTGTTCGAGAGTCGAACACCGGAAGCGGGTCGTACCAGAGGGTGTGTCTTGAGGGGCCCGTCAGCCACTCATTAATGTGGTCAAGCATTTGGCCATTAGTACGGGTCAGCTTAACACGTCTCCGTGCTTACACCTCCCGCCTATCGACCTGCTAGTCTTGCAGGGGCCTTCATTCGCCCTAAGGCGAAATCGAAACCTTATCTTGAGGGGGGCTTCCCGCTTAGATGCTTTCAGCGGTTATCCTTTCCGTGCTTAGCTACCCAGCGATGCCCCGAGCGGGACAGCTGGTACACCAGAGGCACGTACCTTCTAATCCTCTCGTACTAAGAAGATCTCCTCTCAAGTTTCGTGCGCCCACGGCAGATAGGGACCGACCTGGCTCACGCCGGTCTGAACCCAGCTCGCGTACCACTTTAATCGGCGAACAGCCGAACCCTTGGGACCGCTTACAGCCCCAGGATGTGATGGGCCGACATCGAGGTGCCAAACCGCTCCGCCGCTATGAACGCTCGGGAGCGATCAGCCTGTTATCCCCGGAGTACCTTTTGTCCGATGAGCGATAACCCTTCCACACGGGATTACCGGATCACTAAGGCCTACTTTCGTATCTGCTTCATGTGTATATGTCGCAGTTAAGCCGGCTTGTGCCTTTGCACTCAACGTACGATTGCCAACCGTACTGAGCCGACCTTTGCACTCCTCCGTTACTTTTTGGGAGGAGACCGCCCCAGTCAAACTGCCCACCTAGCACTGTCCCCCGCCCGGCTTCACGGGTCGGGGTGAGGCAACAAACAGCACAAGGGTGGTATTTCAAGGTTGGCTCCCCGACAGCCGAAACTGCCGGATCGTCGCCTCCCACCTATCCTACGCATGTACAGCCTGTGGCCAATACCAGGCTACAGTAAAGGTTCACGGGGTCTTTCCGTCTTGCCGCGGGTATGTGGTATCTTCACCACAAGTCCAATTTCACCGAGTCCGTCCTTGAGACAGTGCACCAGTCGTTACACCATTCATGCGCGTCGGAACTTACCCGACAAGGAATTTCGCTACCTTAGGACCCTCATAGTTAGGGCCGCCGTTTACGGGTGCTTCGGTCGCCAGCTTCTCCGCCTTGCGGCAGATGACCGCCTTCCTTAACATTCCCGCACCGAGCAGGTGTCAGTCTCTATACGTCCACTGTACGTGTTAGCAGAGACCTGTGTTTTTGATAAACAGTCGCCAGTGCCGATTCTCTGCGGCCGCCCACCCGAAGGTGGGACGGCACCCCTTGTCCCGAAGTTACGGGGTCAAATTGCCTAGTTCCTTAAGGACGGTTCTCTCGAGCGCCTGAGGCTACGCGCCTCATCTACCTGTGTCAGTTTTAGTACGGATCCGCTGTTTGCCCCCGCAGCTTTTCTCGGTCCCCCCGCTTCGCACTTCAGCAACCAATCGGCCTCGCCCTTACGGGAACCCTCACGTCTTGTCGTGGGCTGCGATGGAGGAGGACGCACTGCGGTTAGATCGCACAACGGAGGGCAGGAATATTAACCTGCTGTCCATCGACTACGCCTTTCAGCCTCGTCTTAGGGTCCGCCTAACCCTGGGCGGATTTACCTTCCCCAGGAAACCTCAGATTTTCGGCGAGCAGGATTTTCACCTGCTTTATCGTTACTCATACCGGCATAATCACTTGATAGGCCCGCTACCACTCCTTACGGTATGGCCTGTGTCTGCCTATCAACGCTCCCCTACCGG
>JAZDKM010000044.1:0-27393 GCA_043803085.1 Planctomycetota bacterium | reverse complement strand
TGGAGGCGGGGGGAATCGAACCCCCGTCCCGCGACGGTTCCGGGGCGGCTTCTACGTGCGTAGTCAGATCTTTTGCTTCTCGCCGCCGCCGGCGCCGATCGACAGGCTCCGGCCTTGGCCAGCCCGACAAGTGCTTCGCCTCGGCACGGTCGAGCATCATGCCGCGGCTAGCCCACTGGCTGCGCTCCGCGAAATAGTGGGCGTCTCCCGCGGAACGGGCCGCCTTATCTAGGCAGCCATGGCATACGGATAGTTGCCATGTAAAAGTTTCGTCAGTTGTTTTACGAGGCCCACTGACTACCTCGGCACGCCACCGACCTTTCCCTCGCCCGGTCAAGTCCCATCGCCCCCGGACGACCACAAAGATTCTATCACTCGGGCCCTTGAAAGCCAAGCCCGCCATTCCGCCCGGCGGGCCACTTCACCGCCACCTTCGTCCCTCATGATGGAGTCAGTCACAATGGGTGCCCCTTATCCCGTACCTGCACGGGTTCCACAGCCCGGGCCATGAATCATCCGGGTCAGGGGCTGCGGTGCTCGTCCGAGACGATCCGGCCGTCGCGGAAGGTGACGATCCGGTCGCACCAGCGGGCCACGTCGGGCTCGTGCGTCACCAGGATGAGGGTGCGGCCTTGCTGGTGCAGGCGGTCGAGGATTTCCAGGATCATGGCCCCGGTGGCGGAGTCGAGGTTCCCGGTCGGCTCGTCGGCGAGAATGATGAGCGGATCATTGATCAAAGCCCGGGCGATGGCCACCCGTTGCTGCTGCCCGCCGGAGAGCTCCATGGGGCGGTGGTGGCCGCGGTCGGCCAGACCGACCATCTCCACCAGCTCCCGTGCCCGCTGCCGGCGCATCGCGGCGGGAACGCCTTGATAGAACAGCGGGATCTCCAGGTTCTCGAGCACGGTCAATTGCTGGATGAGATTGAAGTTCTGGAAGACGAACCCGATGCGGCGTCCGCGAATGTCGGAGAGCGCGTCGTCGTCGAGGCGTGACACATCCAGGTCACCAAGAAAATAGCGCCCGGAGGTCGGCCGATCCAGGCACCCCAGCAAGTTAAGCAGCGTGCTCTTACCTGAGCCGCTCGGACCGCAGATGGCCACCGACTCACCCCGCACAAAGGCCAGGTCGATCCCGCAGAGGGCGTGGACCAGCACGCCCTGGCCGGGTTGCCCGTAGACCTTGCTGAGTTGTTCGATACGCGCAACCATCGCTAAGCCGGATTGTGCACGCCGCAGAGAGCGCGGCACGCCACGCCACGACGAGCAGAAACAGGCAACTGGAGTCTGATAGCTGCTTGGCGGTGCACCCCGAAGAAACTCATGGCCAGCATTGCAGAGAGCGCAGAGAAGAAGGAATCTTGCCCAGAAAACAAGGTCATGCGCCTTTGCATTACGGTGATCAGCCCCCGCCAGGGGCGCGCCGGCCGCGCCCGGAGCCCGGACCCCCGCTGCCGGCCTCGGGAGCCGGAGCGGGTTTGGGAATCTCGCGCTTCTCAGCGACCCCGTTGGGTGGGGAGACCGGCTGCTCTTCCTGAGGCAGTTCGGGAATCCGCTGCATGCTCTCCTCGCTGATGGAAAGCCGGACCACGTCGCCTTCCGCGAGACCGTTCAGGACCTCCACGAACTCTTCGTTGGACCGCCCCAACTCCACCTGCACCGGTTCGGGCGTATCCCCGCGGCCACGGAACACGTAGCGCCGCCCCTGCTTGGTCACCACGGTCTGTACCGGGACGGCCGGGGCGTTGTGGACCTCGTCCACCAGGATTTCCACCCGGGCGGTCGCGCCGGGCTTGAGCGTGTAGCCGTTGCTGGTCAGGGTGATCTCGGTCACATACTCTTTGAGCTCGGGATTGAGCCACGTATTCTCGGAGTCGGCCAGCGGGGCAATCTTGGTAACCTTGCCCTCGAGGATCACGCCGGGCAGGCCTTCCACCTCCACGCGGACCTTCTGGCCCATCTGGACCTTGTTGGCCCTGCCCTCGTGAACGCGGACGATGGCCTGCATCACCGCGGTGTCGGGCAGCTTGGCGATGGTCTGCCGCTCATAGACCTCGGCGCCTTCGGAGATCTCTCGGCGGTTCCAACGTCCCTCACCGGTATCGTAGACCACCAAGCCCGCCGCCGGGGCCCGGATTTCCGTCTTGGCCTGTTGCCGCCGGAACTTCTCAAGCTGCTGCTGGGTGAAGGCGTATTCCGCCGCCCGGGCGTCTCTGGTGGCCAAGGCCTGGGCGATTTTGGCTTCGGCGCTTTTCCGCGTGCGTTCGAGTTGCTTCTGGGCCTCCTCCATGTCGGAGGTCTTCTGCTGCAGGTCCTTGGGATTGGAATACTTGTAGAGGATTTCCTTGCGGAGCTTCACCTTCTCCAACTCCATTTCGGCTTCCAGAAGGGCGAACTCGTCGCGCTCCAGGTCCAGCTTGGTGATGAAGTTCCGTTCGTAGTAGACGCGGAGTTCTCCGTTTTCCACGCGGGCGTTGTACCGGCGGTCGGTGTCGAGGATCAGCCACTTATCGGCCTGGTTCTCATCCGGCGCCGCCGTGACCTCGGGCGAAAGCACGAGGCCGTGGTCGGCGAACGCTTGTTTCAGGGCCGGGGCCAGGGACCCCTCGGCCAGTTCACCGCCCCTCCCCGGGGCCAAGCTGAACAGGTACTGTTCGTACAGGTCTTTCGAGTCCTGGAGTTTGGCCGCCTTCTGCCGATAGTCCTCCGCCGCCCTTTTGACGGCCAGATCGGCGTCGGTCTTCTGCTGCACCCAATCGCCCTCGACGTATTTCTTGAGCTCGATTTCGGCGTTCTGCAGGGTCAGTTCCGCCTTGCGGATCTGGCTGGCCTGCTCATCGAGGGTGATCTCATACTCCTTGGCCGCGGATTCGGCGGCGGCTTTCGCGTTGGCTTCCTTGATCTCCTCGCTGCGCACGCGATCGTCGATCTCCTCACTGGCCAACTTGACCAGCAGGTCGCCTTCGGCCGCCTCGGTGCCCTCGGGAACCAGCCAGATGATGGTGGATCGCCCTTCCACTTCGCATTTGATGTCGATGGATTTGGCGGCCTTGAGCTCGCCCTTCTCGTGGAGGGCCACGGTGAAATCGCGGCGGGTGACGGTGAACAGGTCGGCCTCGAGCTTGCCCACGCGCGGACGGAGGTAATAAAACCCGGCGCTGCCGCCGGCCAGCGCCCCGATGAGCACCAGCCCGATCCACCACCTGCGGCGGCCGGTCTGCGGAAAGTCTTGGAACGCCGGCGCAGCCGCCTCGAACTCGGAGGGGAGCGGGGCTTCCACCATCGGCGAACTCGGCGTGGTCGTGGTCATGGACTTCGCCCCCAGTCTGCTCTCCCTCCATGTCCCCCATCGACCACCATATTGTATCGCCGCGGTGAGGGGGTCGCAAAAGCGTCCGCCGGCCCAAACATACAAACTTGTGTTGCCGAGGCGCCCGAACGTCATCTGACCGGCTGGGAAAGCGGGGGGGTGGCATGGCTTCACGTGATTCGCCCTCGGCGGATCGCGAATAACCATGCCTTGAATCACGAGACATGCCTACCCGCGGCTGCTGTCGCACCCGCGTGAAGGCATGCCACCCCCGCCGTGATTATGGGGCCGCTCGGGCCTGGGACGCGTCAGGCATGACCCAATGGCCGTCGTCGTCCACCCGCAGGGTCCCCGTGTCGCGCAGGAACTCCAGAATCGCCAGGCGATAGTCCGCCTGGGCCTGGGCGAAGGCGTTCACCGCGTCACGCCATTCGTTCTCGGCCTCGATCACGTCACGGTTCGAGCGTAACAGGCCCTTTTCAAACCACAGGCGGGCCTGTTCGCGCCGCGTGTCGTTGATGCCGATGTTCCGCCGTTGAATGTCCATCGTGATGCGGGCCTCTTCCAGCCGCCGGAGCGCGCGACGCACGTCCAGGCGGACGGTGTCCGCGGCCTGGTCGTACGCCCGTTCGGCCCGGCGGAGATCGATCAGGCTGGCGCGGGAATCGTTCCGCTCCTTCACCCGGTCAAAGGGGATCTCCATCTCGAGCATGGAGCGCCAGGTGGTCCGCTCGGTGTTGTAGCTGAACGAGTTCTTCTCATTCGGGTTGGTGTCCATGGTCACGCTGCCGGTGAAGTTCAAGTCCGGCAGCATGTTATTCTTGGCGATGAGCACGCCGCGCCGGGCATCGTCGACCGCATCCAGGTTGTTCAGCAGGCCGAGGCGGTATTGCAGCGCCGTGTCGATCGCCACGGCTTCTTCGACCCGCGGTTCGCGCAGATCGAGCGCCTCCTCGCCCCCCACGTCCATCGCCGTGAGCGTCGGCATGCCCAGCCGGATCTTGAAACGGTCCAGTGCGTTGGCGTAGGTGGCCCGCTCGATGACCACCCGGTTCTGGGCCGACAAGAACTGCACCTGGGCCCGGTCCGCCTCGACCTGGAGTACGTCACGGCCTTTGGCGGCCAAGGCCTTACTCCGCTCCATGTCCAGCTTGAAGCTGCGCTCGCTGTCCAGGGCGCTCTGGATGCGGGCCCGGGCGCTGAGTAGATTGAAATAGTCCCCCGCAAGATCCACCAGAAAGTCCCGGCGGAAGTTCTCGAAGTCGCGCACCGCATAGATGAGGTTGCGCTCGGCCTGATAGCGCGATTCGTAGGCCACCCGGCCCGCGCCGCGCAGCAGAGGGATATCCGCTTCGAGGATGGCTTGGCCGGTTTCGCCCACCGTCACATGCTGGCCGAGGTCGCGCACCCAATCGTTGATCAGTTTGGCCGTGACCGTGCCGCCGAGCGGCAGCTTCTGCTCCACCGCCACCTGGGACACCGCGTCCATGGCGTGGTCGAAATCGCGAATCTGGCCGTAGTTGGTGTAGCGCGACTGGACGCTGCCCGAGAACTGCGGGGTCCACAAATGCCGTTCGAGGGTCAGCGCCAAAGCCGCCAGATAGAGGTCCTCTTTCGCCGATCGATAGTCGCGGGCGTGCTTCTGGGCGTAAGCCAGACAGTCCGCCAACGTCAGATTGCGGATGTCTGTCTCCGCTGGCGTCATCGTTGTTGGGGACGCCGCCGGCTCGGCCGCCGGTTGCGTCGTCGGCGCGAAGGCCTTGGGCACGCTCGAGTCCACCTGGTGCGGGACAAATGCGTGCAGGCTGCTCTGGTCTCCGAGGCGGCCGGTCTCTTCGCCCAGGCCGGCCGGATGGGTCTCGCCCAAAGCCGCGGTTTGACGATCGTCAATCAGTCGTTGAACTTGGCGGTCGGCGTCGTTGAGGTACCACGAACACCCCGAAACGATCCACATCCCGACGAAGAACGCGCCGAACCGCGACCACGAACCGAACCGCGACCGCAAGAGAGCGGCCTCCGAGCCGCGACCGTGAGGCAGCAGCCTCCGAACCGCGACCGTAAGGGAGCGGCCTCCGAGCCGCGATCGTAAAGGAGCGGACCTTCGCGCCTGTTTCATTGGTGATGCACCATCCCGGCCGGCCGTTTGATTGTCAAGCTAAGCGCGTATAATCGTTTTTGTGGGTGACAACTTCTCACATGCGGTCCAGCAAGTCGCTGAGTGGCTCCGTGCAGCCCAGCGCGTGGCGGTCATGACCGGCGCCGGCGTCTCGGCCGACTGCGGGGTGGCCCCGTGCCGCGGGGCGGGGGGGTTGTGGGAGGGCCACCGCCCGTAAGCGGTGGCCACCCCCGAGGCGTTTCGGGTCGACCCTGCGATGGTGTGGCGGTTTTACAAGGCGCGGCGCACCCAACTGCTCACCTGCCGCCCCAACCCGGCCCACTACGCCCTGGCTGAGATGGAACGCCTCTGTCCGAGCTTCTGCCTGATCACGCAGAACGTGGACGGGCTGCACCGGGCCGCGGGCAGTCGCAACGTCGTCGAACTCCACGGCGATATTTGGATCGATGCTTGCTGGGACTGCAACTACCAGGAGCGGGCCGACAAGGTTTGCGAACACCCCATCCCGGGATGCCCCAAGTGTGGCGGAAAGATGCGACCGGGGGTGGTCTGGTTCGGCGAGATGTTGCCTCCCGAGGCGGTCAGCAGCGCCCAGACCGCCGCGGGCCAGTGTGAGGTCATGCTGGTCATCGGGACGAGCAGCGTCGTCTATCCGGCGGCCTCGTTCTCCATGTTCGCCAAGCACCACGGCGCCCACGTGGTGGAGATCAACCCGGAGGCCACGCCGCTGACCGACTCTGCCGATCTGGTCATCGCCGAAAAGGCCGGCACCGCCGTGCCGGCCGTCGTGGAAGCCCTGCGGGAGAAGATGAAGTAGCCGAACATAGAGACGTTGGGGCGACGGAGGGCTGCAGACGGTAGGTCGGGCTCTGCCCGACGGTTGAGTCCGCGCTCGCGGACCATCGTTACCGATCGGGCTCCGCCGGAGGCGTTGTTTCGGCAGGCAGAGCCCGCCCTACCGAGGATTTGGAGTGGCTCAATCACTTCAGGCCATCACCGACCGCCTCATTCGTGACGTGAATCGCCTGCGTTTCGGGCCGCCGGTGAGCCACGTCTATAACCCGCTGACGTATGCTCGGGCGTGTCACCGCCGCTACCTCGAACGCTTCGGACAGGGAACGCGCGAGGTCCTCCTGCTGGGTATGAACCCCGGTCCGTGGGGCATGGTCCAGACCGGTGTGCCCTTCGGCGAAGTGAACGCCGTCCGCGACTGGTTGGGCATCGAGGAGGCGGTGGGAAGACCGCCCGTGGAGCACTCCAAGCGGCCGGTGTTGGGATTCGCATGTTCCCGCAGCGAAGTAAGCGGGGCGCGCTTCTGGTCGTGGGCGCAAGAGCACTTCCAGACTCCGCCGCGTTTCTTCCGGCGCTTCTTCGTCGCCAACTACTGCCCGCTCGCTTTCTTCGAGCCCAGCGGGCGGAACCGTACGCCCAACCAACTGCCGAGCGCGGAGCGCCGACCGCTCTTGGAGACCTGCGACCGGGCCCTGCGGCGCACCGTCGAGCACTTCCAGCCGAAGTATGTGATCGGCGTCGGCGTGTTCGCCGAGGAACGCGCGCGCCACGCCCTCGACGGCCTCGAGGTCACCATCGGCCGCATTCCGCACCCCAGCCCGGCCAGCCCCACGGCCAATCGAAATTGGGCCGCCCAGGCCACCGCCCAATTGGCCGCCTACGGAATCCATGTGCGTGCTGGTACATGATCGGCGTCCGTAGCGGCCGGCGTCTCGCCGGCCGAAAAGAAAAACGGCCTGCGAGGACGCAGGCCGCTACAACGAGTTAGAGGCTTCTACTCCGCCAGCGCGACGGCTTGGGCGCCGACGGCCGCCCGTAGATCGTCGGCCCGGTCCGTGCGCTCCCACGTGAAATCGGGCAGCTCGCGCCCGAAGTGGCCATGCCGGGCCGTCTCCAGATAGATCGGCCGACGCAGATCCAGGTACTCGATGATCCCCCGCGGGGTCAGGGGGAAAATCTCGCGGACCGCACCTTCCAGCTTGGCTTCGCTGACCCGCCCCGTGCCGAGCGTATTCACGAACACGCTCACCGGCTCGGCGACGCCGATGGCGTAGGCCAACTGGACCTCGGCCTCCGACGCCAGACCGGCAGCCACGATGTTCTTGGCGATGTGCCGGGCCATGTACGCCGCCGACCGATCGACCTTCGAGGGGTCCTTGCCGGAGAACGCTCCACCGCCATGCCGCCCCCGTCCTCCGTAGGTGTCCACGATAATCTTGCGCCCGGTCAGGCCACTGTCTCCGTGCGGCCCGCCGGTGACGAAGCGCCCCGTAGGATTGATGTGATAGTTGATCTTGCGGGAATCGAGATTCGGACACTCGCGTTCGAGGACGGGGCGGATCACTCGTCCTATGAGTACGTTCTTGGCTTCCTCGGTCATGTTTCTGGTCCGATCCGTCACCTCCTCAGTATGTTGGGTCGACAGCACGATGGTGTCGATCTCTACCGGGCGTCCGCCGGCGTAGCGCACGCTGACCTGCGTCTTGGCATCGGGACGCAGCCAGGAGATTTCCTGCTTCTCGCGCACTTCGGCCAGGCGCTCGACGATCCGGTGGGCCAACTGGATGGGCAGAGGCATCAGGGCGGCGGTCTCATCACACGCGAACCCGAACATCAAGCCCTGATCGCCGGCCCCTGGCTCCGCCTTATCGACCCCTTGGCTGATGTCGAGCGATTGGCGGTGCACCGCGCGCAAGACGGCGCAACTGTCGGCGTCGAAGCCGATTCCCGCCTCGGTGTAGCCGATCTGGCGGATGGTTTCCCGGGCCGTGTGCTCGATCCGCCCCAGGGCGATTTCCGCCGCCTCGTTGTGCACGGTGACCTCACCGGCAATCACCACCAGACCGGTGGTTACCAGCGTCTCCACCGCGCAGCGGACGAGGGGATCGTGTTCCAGCAGGCGGTCCAGGATGGCGTCGGAGATTTGATCGGCGACTTTGTCCGGGTGACCGATCGAGACGGACTCGGACGTAAACAGGAAATCGCGGTTCTGGGGCACGCCATCCTCCTTATGGGTTCGTGGGCTTCACCGGCGGCTACCGTCTTCCCCGACGGCAGGGGTCGGCCGGGCGAACCATCATAATGAGAATCGGGGGCGTTTGACAAGTTTGTGCCGCCGGAGACGGCACGATTATAGGACGGAGTCGTCAAGCGATTTGCTTCCAACGGAAATGTTTCTTACGCTTATTCTGAGCGGGGTCACGATTGGGAAAACTGGGGGGTTGCGGCACGACGCTGGGCCAAGCCCGAAACCGGCCGGGCGCCCACGCCGTTCGTGCCGCGGAAAAGATCGAAGGGCATCGTACGGCAGTAGGAGGGAGGACCGCATGGACGCTCTCATAAAACGGGCCAAGCAGTTCGTTCGGCACGAGGATGGACCGACCGCCGTCGAATACGCCGTGATGCTCAGCATGATCCTGCTCGCGGCTTTCGGCTCGGTCGCCTTGCTCGGCGCTACGGTGGCCTCCAAACTGGTGATCCCCGGCTGGTAGAAGAACGGTCCGCGAGCGCAGACCCTACTCAGGACAGCCGTCCGCTGCGGAAGATGGCCCACAGCAAGGCCACGCCCATGATGCCCGCGAACAAGTATCCAAACACGCCAAAAGCCTGCAACGGGATGTGAAACAGCGTCATCTCCCGGCTCGTGCTCACCACCACCGAACTGCCCACGATGATGGCCGCGATGACCACGGACATCGCCAGCCGGTTGCTGGAACGGTCCATCTCGCTGGTCAGCCGGTCCAGGTTCTCGTGCCGCACGGTCAGTTGCCATTGACCCAGGCCGAGCCGTTGCAGCGCCGTGCGCAACTGCCGCGGCGCGGTGCGCAGAATGCTGAACAGGTGCCACACCGCGACCCCTGTTCCGCGGAGCAACCGCTTCGGGGCCAACCGGTCCGCCACCATCCGCCGCAGCCGCGGCTTGAGCATCGAGACCAGGTCAATCTCGGGGTCGAGTTGCATAGCCACCCCCGCCACGGTGGCCAGCGCCTTGCACAGCACCACCACGTCGCGGGGCACGGTGACATCGTGCTGGCGGAAAATGTCGGTAATCTCCGCAAAGAACTTGCGGGTATCCACCCGGTTGACCGGCAGGCCGTAGTACTTGTCCAGCAAACGGCGCAACCCGCGAGCCAACTGCGCCCGGTCCACCTCGGGGCCCAACGCCCGCATGTCGCCCAACGTGTCCACCACCAGATCGATCTCCCGCCCCAGCCCGGCCACCAGCAACACCACGAGGTGGTGGGCCAACTCGTCGCTCACCATTCCCACTTGGCCGAAGTCGATCAACGCGATGTGCGCCGGCGGCGAGATGAGAATGTTGCCCGGATGCGGGTCGGCGTGAAACAGGCCGAGCTCGAAGAACTGCCTCATGTACGCGTTGACTAGCACGTCGGCCAGTCGCTTACGGTTGATGGACGCGTCGCCGTCGCGGAGGACGGCGTCGACGTTCCGGCCGGCCGCCCGCTCGAGGGTGAGCACGCGCGTGCCGCACAAGTCCCAGCGCACCTGTGGAATGGTGACCTGCGGGTCGTCCTTGAACGCCGTGCAGAACCGCGAGGTGCTCGCCGCCTCGTTCACGTAGTCCATCTCCCTCAGGATCACTTCCTCCATTTCTTCCACCAGCAGTACCGGCTTGAACGTCCGCACCTCGACCACGTAGTGCTCCAGCGCGTCCGCCAGCCACTTGAGGATGTGCATGTCCAGACGGATCGTCTCCTCGATCCCCGGACGCTTCACCTTGACCACCACTTCCATACCGTCCGCGGCCACCGCGTGATACACCTGGCCGATGGAGCCGCTCGCAAAGGGCGCCTCGCCGATGGAGCGGAAGCAGGTCGTCGGCTCGACGCCCAAGTCCTCGGCGATGATCTGCATCGCGGTGGCACTGTCGAACGGCTCCACCCGGTCCTGCAAGGTGCGCAAACCGGCGATCACGTCCTGCGGCACCAGGTCCGGCCTCGTGGTCAGAAGCTGGCCGACTTTCACGAAGGTCGGCCCCAGGTCGTTGCAGACCGCCGCCAGACGCAGTCCGATCTGGCTGGGGCTGGCCGGTTCCGGCGCGGCGGGCCGGCGCAATTCCAAAAAAGGGACGTACCGGCCCAGGTTGAGCCGGCTGACCACATGCCCGAATCCGTGACGCGTCAGGACGCGGGCAATCCCACGAAGGCGGTTGAGGCTGCGGACGCTTTTTGCCAGTCCGAGAGGGGTCATGAGTGGCAATGATACCCTCGTCCTCCAACGCACCCAAACTTTCGGGTGTGCCACTGCTCTTGAGCAGTGGCCCTTCGACGCTGGACACTGCTCAAGAGCAGTGGCACCCATCGACGGATGGGCAGCAACCCGCAAAATCAACGTTAACGGAACACCAGATTAATCGGACCCTGCTTCGGACGGTTCGTCGTCTGCCTCGGGGCCGGCCGGTTGGTCAGCGCCGGGTTCTTCCATGCCGACGGCCCCGTCGGTTCGGGCGACCTTGAGCCAGTATTCAAACGCTCGGTCGACGGCCCGGCCCAGAAGTGTACCATCGGGGTACTGGCCGCCCGGGTCGCGAGTGCCGGCCGGCATGTCGGTCAGCAGCTCCAAGGCCTCGTGGATGGTCTGGACGGCATAGACGTGAAATCGCCCGGCCTGGCCGGCTTCAACCACGTCTTCGCGCAGCATGAGGTCGCCGGCATTGGCCTGCGGAATGATGACGCCTTGGGACCCGGTCAGGCCGAGGTCGCTGCAGGTGTCGAAGAACCCCTCGATCTTCTCGTTGACCGCACCGACCGGCAGAATGTGCCCGTGCTGGTCGATGGCCCCGGTAAAAGCCAGGTCCTGCCGGAGAGGCACCTCCGTCAGCGCGCTCAGCAGACAGCAAATCTCGGCGCCGGAGGCCGAGTCGCCGTCGATCCCGCCGTAGCTCTGTTCAAAAGCCAGCGAGGCATGGAAGGCCAGCGGATGGTCGGTGCGCAAGAGGCAGCGCAGCAGGCCGCCCAGAATATAGAAGCCTTTGGTATGAATCGCGCCACTCAGTGCCGCCTCGCGCTCGATGTTGATCACGCCGGCCGTCCCCGGACCGATCGTCGCCGTGATCCGCGCAGGAAAACCGTAGGTCAGCGGACCGGCCTGCAACACCGCCAGCCCGTTGATCTGGCCGATGGTGCGGCCGCTGGTCTGGACGCGAATGGTCCCGTCGGCGAGCAACTCGCGAAAGCGTCGGGAGGGCAGGTCGGCCCGTTGTTTGGTGCGGTGTACCGCTTGGCGGACGTGGTCGCCTCGCACCTCTTGGACGCCCTCCTTTCCCGCGATGAAGGCGGCCTCGCGGGCAATGTCGGCCAGACGGCCAAAGCGGGTTGTGAGCTTGCCCTTGCGTGCGGCGATCCGAGCGCCGTGTTCGACCAAGACCGCGACGGCGGACCGGTCAAAGGGCAGAAGGCCCTCCTCTTGGGCGATGCCGGCCAGTACCCGGGCGTACTGCACGGCCCCCTGTCCGTCGCGCGGGATCTCGGTGTCGAAGTCGGCGAGCACCTTGAAAAGGTGCGGGAAATCGGGGTCGTAACTGTCCAGCAAGTAGTAGGTTTCCGCGCCCCCAAGCAGGATGACCTTGACGTTGAGGTCGATCGGTTCGGGTTTGAGCAGCGGCGCGGCCCACGGAAGGAACACCTCCGGCGGGACGATCTCCAATCGCCCGGTCCGCAGGGTGCGCACCAGAACCTTCCACGCCCCCGGTTCCGTAAGAACGTCGCGGGCTTCGAGGATCAGGTATCCGCCGTCAGCCTGGAGCAGAGAGCCGGCCCGAATCCTGGTGTGATCCGACTGAACCGTGTCGCGCGGGCCGAACCGACGCTCGATGGTGCCCAGCAGGTTAGACATCGTGGGCGTGTTTTCGATGATGATGGGGCAGGAGTCGTCGTCTTCATGAGCCAGGATGACGTTCACACGATAGCGGCGCGTGAGGTCGGCCTGGGTGGCCGGGCCGCCGAGACCATGCGTCACCAGGTCGTCCAGGAGCTCTTCGAGAAAAGAGTGCACACTGGGCTCGGGAAAATCGGCTTTGATGCCGCGGACGAACTCGTCGAGGATGGAACGTGCCGCGCGCTCGCGGAGCCCTTTGATGGCTTCCGCATGACGCCGGCGGATTTCGCTGACCTTGGCCGTCACCTCGCGGAGCTCTTCCTGGAACTCATCGTGGCGTTTGCGGGACGCGGCGTACTGCTCCTCCGTGATCTTGCCGCCTGCCCGAAGCTGCTCAAACTCCTCGGGCGGGACGGGTCGGCCCTCGAGGAGCGGAAACAACGCGGACTGGGCCACCGGGCCGGCCTGAATGGTGACCAACGCCAGCCCCGCCTCACGCAAGGCACCCTCGAAGGGTTGGACGATGTGGTCGATCTGGCTTTGGCCTTCGCGTTCCAGGCCGGCCCAGCGGGCACGCATGCCTTCCGAGGAAAGGGCGCCGGCCAGGTCATCGCGGATGAAGGCGGCCAACTGGTCAATACGCCGACGGAACTCGCGTCCCCGTCCGCGCGGCAGAGTGATCAGACGAGGACGGTCCGGGTGGGCAAAGTGGCGCACGTAGCAGCGGTCCTTCGCCAGCGGACACGCCGGGCGGATTTCCTCGAGCAGGCGACGGATGAGGGTCATGCGCCCGGTGCCGGTCAGCCCCCGCACGAAGATGTTCTGCCCAGGCGCGTTGATCTCCAACCCGAAGCGTAAGGCCTCAACGGCACCTTCCTGCCCGATCACCCCGACGACCGGCTGCAACTCCGCAGTGGAGCGGAACGGTAGTTCCTCCGGTGGACAACGCCACCGCAGGGCCGCAGCAGATAACGGTCCGGGGGCAAGCTTTGCCGGCGCACACGGCTCTTGCGCCTGGTTCTGGGCCTTTTCCATTAACGGGCATCATGCCACAAGTGCGGCCCTCCGTGAAGATGGCCTCTCAGCTTTTTTCGCGGCACGGAATGGTAGCGGTAGGGTCCGCGCTCGCGGACCCTACTCACTGAGGTGGGGTGCTGCACCGGCGATGAACCGAGGGTCAGCGCTCCGGCTCCACTACGGTGATCCGCTGGTTCGTGGGCACGTCCGACAGGGTCTGCACGCCGCCCATCGGCCACCGGATGGTCAGGTCCACCCGCTGGTCTTGAGCTGTGCCAAAATGCACCACCATCGAGTCCTGGCCGAGGTTATGGAATCCGCCGTTCTGCTCGCGGTACTGTGTACCCCGGTCGGTGGTCAGCGACAGCTTGGCCCCGATCGCATCACGATTGGAGACTGTTCCCACGAGACGGACCTCCAGCCAGCGGTTCGGGGTACCCTGGTTGACATAGTACCGGGGCATATCGACCTCGCGGGGCGGCGGTCCTTGCTCGTGGGCGATGGCGAAGTCCAGGTCCCCATCCACGTCGAAGTCCGCGACCGCCATGCTGGTGATCACCGAGTGCAGGTCGGGCAGAAAGCCGGCCGACGCGGTGACGTCCACGAAGCCGGCCGGACCGTCGTTGCGATAGAGCACGAACGGCCGGCTCACCGGGACGTCGTAGTGATAATTGACCACGAGCAGGTCCAGGTCGCCGTCATTATCGAAGTCCCCCCAGGCCGCCGTGACGGAGTTGGCCGGATTGTCGATGCCCGTCGCGGCGGTCACGTCGGTGAAGGTTCCATCGCCGTTGTTGCGAAAGAGGAGGTCTGAGGTATCCTCGGCATCGCGCTCCATGGCCTGGAGTTTCAGCTGCGCAAACTGGCCGGTGTCCATCAGAAGGTACCCGGTGCTGTATTGGTAGGTCGCCTCGCGGGAGCCACGCCCTTCCGGCCCCGCGGCCGCACGATCGTCTGCGGTGTCGCAGTCCAGATCGACGGGGTGCGTCGCCTTCGCACGGGTGCCGCCGGTCACCGGCCCGGCGCCGGTCGCCACCGCCGTGTGCCGGAACTGCAGGCGCTTCCCCTGCTGATCAAACCAGACATAAACGCCGCTTCGCGTGCGCGAAGGTTCGCCGACCATCGCCGGATCACTCTTTTGGATGACGATCGGCCAGGCGCTCGGGTTCACCGCGTGTTTGCCGAGAAAGACCTCGCTCAACTGGGGTTCCGGGACGAAACCACGGAAGCCTCCCCGCAGATCCAGCGTCACAGTTGTGGCCCGCGCGATTTTGGCGCTGAAGCCGTCTTCAACGTCGCCTTCGGCGGGAGAGAGCCGCGAGAAGAACTCCAGCTTGGTCCGTTCGAGGAGATGGGCGCCGTCCCCGTTGTGGGCCCACCCGTAATCCCGTAACGTCACCCCACGGGCCAAGTACAGGTCCATGTCGCCGTCGTTGTCGTAGTCACCCCAACGCGCGTCTGCGACCTGCGCTCGAGCGGCGTCATTCAACAGGTCCGAGAGCACGTCCACAAACCGCCTGTCCACGGTCTGGCGATAGAACTTGGCCTCTGTGTTCGGGGCGTCGAGCTCGGAGACCTTCCCGTGGCAGAGAAAGAAATCCATGTCGCCGTCATTGTCGAAGTCGGACAGCCCGCCGCCCCCGTTTCCGAAATTCGTGATCTCGGGCATGAGCCAGAGTCCGACCTCCGCCGTACGATCCACGAAGACCCCCGTCCCACCGGCGTTCTCGTAGAATCGGGAGTTCGTCTCCCCGGCCCCGGAGATGTGAAACAGGTCCAGGAAGCGGTCTGCGTTCCAGTCGAAACACATACCCCCTCGGCTCCTGCCCACCACGTAGGGCGGGTCCACGCCCAGCCAAAGGTCCGCATAGTGCAACCCCGTGCTGTCGTTTTGCCAGAGCTCGTGGCGCAACTGCGAGCCGCTGCCCCAGTAGATGTCTTTATCGCCGTCGTTGTCGAAGTCGATCCACTGGGCGGTGTGCCGGTCGCGCTCCGGCAGCGGGGCGATCAGCATGGGCTCGGGAATCGTGAATGCCCCCGCACCATCGTTGAGGGCGAGCATCGGGTGTTGGGATCGGTGCCGCCCGAGAAGCAGGTCTTCATAGCCGTCACCATTGGCATCGCCTACCGACATGCCCCAATACACGCCCACCGGCGTACCGCCCAAGCGGGCCCCCTGCTCCTGGAAAACGATCTGGCCGCGAGCGGTCTGACTCAGGACCCCCGCTCCGACACCCAGCAGCACGGCAAACCACGCTCTGAAAGACGGATACGCGCACGTGCTTACCTGATCCACGCGCATGGCCCCTTCCTCTTCACTACAACCATTCGTCGCCCACCCGGCCGGCTATCCCTGGCGAGTTGCACGCCTGCAGGGCCCGCTTCCGTTTCGCCGGCTGATTCCGATTATCCCCTTTCCGCGGTCGATTTCAAGACCGCGGCCAGGCCATTCCGACCATCACCTCCGCAGCACCTCGGTCTCCTGCAGGAGCCGGTCGCGCCGCCGCTCGCCGAGCCTTCCTCCAACGGTACAATGAGGGTGGGGTGCACCTGGTACTGCTCACACAGTTCGGAGGCGGCACCGGGGATGAACCGCAGGTCAGCGTTCCGGCTCCACTACGGTGATCCGCTGGTTCGTGGGGACGTCGGACAGGGTCTGCACCGCACCCGTCGGCCACCGAATGGTCAGGTCTACGACCGCATCCAGGCCCGTTCCGAAATGAACGACCATCGAGTCCTGCGCGTAGACATGGAAGCCTCCGGTCTGCTCGCGATACTGCACGCCCGCGTCGGTCGTCAGCCATAGCTTGGCCCCGATGGCGTCGCGGTTGGAGACCGTACCGACCAGCCGGACCTCGAGCCAGCGGTTCTTTCCGTCATACTGGTTGACGTAATACCGTGGTTGTCCGTGCAGGCGGGGAGGCGGCCCTTGTTCGTGCGCGATCACGAAATCGAGGTCGCCGTCCAGGTCATAGTCCGCGACCGCCAGGCTCGTGACCACGGAGTTCAACTCGGACAGGAAGCCGGCCGTCGCGGCCACATCCACAAAGCCAGCCGGCCCGTCATTGCGATAGAGCACGAACGGGCGGTTTGCCGGGACCCCGTAGTGGTAATTGAGCACGAGCAAGTCCAAGTCCCCGTCATTATCGAAGTCCCCCCAGGCGGCGGAGACCGAGTCGGAGACGTTATCGATCCCCAGCTCCGCGGTGACGTCGGTGAACGTCCCGTCGCCGTTGTTCCGGAACAGGAAGTCGTTCAGGACCGCCGCATCCCCTTCCATGTAAATCGTCTGGGGAGAGGTCAACTGACCGGTGTCGACGGAGATGTATCCCGAGACATAAGCGCTCCCCTGCTTGCGGCTTCCCGCCTTGGAGCTTGACCGCTCAACCATTTCGTCACAGTCGAGGGGGTCGGCGGGGGCGGCGTGCTGCGCCGCCTTGGCCGCTTTCGCAGGTGAGCGAGCCGGCGCGGCCAGGGCCACGTGCCGGACTTGCAGGCGCGTACCGCCGGAGTCCAACCAGAGATAGATACCGCTTTGGCTCATCACCGGAGTACCGGACATGGCCGGATCGCTGACCGTGAAAACTACGGGCATCGTCGTGGGATGCACTGCGGCCTGGCCCAGAAAAACTCCGCTCACTTCGAGCGCCGGGATGAACCGCCGGAACGCCTCGGTGGGTTCGAGGGTAACGGTCGTGGCGCCGGCGAGGTTGACGCTGAAGCCATCCTGCGCGTCGCCCCGGGCGTTGACCCGCGAGAAGAACTCCACCCGGCTCGAGTCCATCAGGTGAACGCCGTCTCCGTTGCGTTGCCGGCCGTAGTCCCGCTGCATGATCCCACGAGCCAAGTACAGGTCCATGTCCCCGTCGTTGTCGTAGTCGCCCCACCGCGCATCGGCCACCAACTCGGCGGCATCCGTGCCGAGCGCGGTCGGTAACACATCAACGAACTGTCCGTCCTCCGTCTGCCGGTAGAGCTTTGAAAATGTGTCATGTATGTCGTCGTCCTTCGCCGGACCGGCTTCCCTGCCCAGTCTGGCCGTACACAGGAAGAAATCCGCTTCCCCATCGTTGTCGAAGTCGCATGGCGCCCCGCCGCCGTGGCCGTGATTCTCCGTGTCGGGCAGGGAGCCCAGCCCGACGTCCTCCGTGCGATCCAGAAAGATGCTGCTGCCGCTGAGGTTCTCCGCGAAGGCCGAGGGGCCGGATCGTCCGAAGATGTGGAACAGATCCAAATAGGCATCGCCGTTCCAGTCGAAGAACAGGCCTTGCCGGCTGGCGCCGCTCGGATAGGGCTTGGGGTCGACACCGAGCCACAAGTCCACATAGTGCAGCCCCGATCCGTCGTTTTGCCAGAGCTCGTGGGGCTTCCGTAGACCACTGCCCCAGAAGATGTCCATGTCCCCGTCGTTGTCGAAGTCGATCCACTGCGGGGCGTGTCGGTCGCGCTCCGAAGGCGGTGTGAGCAGCACGGGCGGTGGAATCGTGAACGCCCCGGTACCATCGTTGATGGCCAGGCTCGGCGGCTGGGCACGGTGACGCCCGAAGAGAACATCCTCATACCCGTCTCCGTTGCAGTCGGCCACGGAGACACCCCAGTAGACGCCCACCTGCAGACCACCCAGCCGCTCGCTTTGTTCGGCAAACGAGATCTCCCCTCGGGCGACCGGAGCGGCTACTCCCCTTCCCACCATGAACAGTATCACCACGCATGCTATCAGTGACAGGCGCATACTCATCCTCCGCAGGTCTACTAAAACAGATCTTCTCCCTCAGGCTTGCCCTTACGCGCCTGATGGGGGGGCCTTATCCTCGTATCCGTTGAGCCATTGTAGACCGCCGCTTCGACGGATTCAAGGGTCCAGCGTTCTCGCCGGAATCATTCTTGTAGTTAACGGACGCCGACACCGCCGCCCAAGGCCAGTCCGACAACCCTGGCAGCCCGTGGCAGAAGTTGTAGCACAGGCTTCCAGCCTGTGTTTCCACGGGCTGCTGGGATAATCTGCTTAGAGTTATCGGACCTTGCCGCGCCGCTCGACGAGACACGGAAAATACGCCATTAGCGCCCGCGGATCGTCTCGGCGCCGCGCTTCTGGGCGATCCATTTCTTGAACGTGGCCGGCGGACGCGTGTTGATCACGTCGGCGGGCGTGAGCCCGGCGCGACGGGCCGTCAGGATGCCGTAACGCATGTCGTCCAGACCGTGGATCGAATGCGCGTCGGTGCTGATGACCACTTTGGCGCCGGCCTCGACCGCCTGGCGGAGGTGAATGTCCTTCAGGTCCAGGCGTTGCCAGGCGGCGTTCAGTTCTAAGGCGGTGTGGCTGGCCGCGGCGGCCTCGGCAATCCGCCCCAGGCCGAGGTCCATCGGGGCACGCTCGTTGATCAGTCGTCCGGTGGGATGCCCGATGACGGTCACCCACGGGTTGGCGATGGCCGCCAGCGTCCGCTCCGTCGGGGTCGCCTTGCCTTTACGCATCGCGGAGTGAATGCTGGCCACCACGAAGTCGCACTGGGCCAGCACCTCGTCCGGGTAGTCGAGCGAACTGTCCGGGAGGATGTCGCATTCCGTACCCGCAAGGAGCTCAATTCCTTTCATCCGTTTGTTGGCGGCCCGGACGGCGGCGAGGTGCTCAAGCAGGGCCTCGATGCTCAGCCCGTTGGCGATCGTGCTGCTCTTGGAATGATCGCAGATCGCAAGATATTGGTACCCGCGTTGACGGGCGGCGGCGGCCATCTCCTCGATCCCCTGGGCGCCGTCGCTGGCCGTCGTGTGGACGTGCAGGTCGCCACGAATGTCGTCCAGTGCCACCAGCTTTCGCTCGGCCAAATCAGGATCGAACTCCCCGCGGTCCTCGCGCAGCTCCGGCGGCGGGCAGGACAGCCCGAGCCGGGTGTAAATCTCCTCTTCCCTCCTTCCGGCGAGTTGCGTGTCGCCGTCAAACAGGCCGTATTCGTTGAGCCGCAGCTTCTTCTTGACCGCGAACTCGCGGAGGCGGACGTTGTGCTCTTTGGAGCCGGTGAAGTACTGCAGGGCCGCCCCGAATGACTCGGCCGGCACCACCCGCAAGTCGATCTGGAGTTCGTTCCCGTCGGGTGTGATGACCGTCACGGAACCCTTGGTGGCGCCGGCGGCCAGCACCCGCGCCGCCTGCGGGAGATGAACAAAACGCTCGATGATCGCCTTGCCGTCGGTCCCTTCGCAGAGGATGTCCACGTCGCCGATGGTCTCAGCCCCGCGCCGGAGGGAGCCCGCCAGCACCGCCTGCTTGACCCCTTCGATGGCGCGCACCTGTTCAAGCCGAGCTTCGGCCACCGGCAACGCCACCCCGAGCCGCGTCCGCCCGCCGGACTTGGCCAGAAAGGCGAGACCCTCAGCGATCTTCTCGACGCTCTTGGCGCCCATGCCGGGCAACTGGGCCAGACGCCCGTCCTCGATAACGGCTTTGAGTTCGTCAGTCGAGCCCACGCCGAGTTCCCGATGGACGAGGGCCGCGGTCTTGGGACCCAGACCGGGAATGCGCAGGAGATCGGGCAGACCTTTGGGCAGCTTCGCTTCCAGCTCTTCCAGCAGGGTGATCTTGCCGGTCGTGAGATACTCTGTGATCTTCCCGACGGTGCTCTTGCCGACGCCGGGAAGATCGGCCAGCCGGCCCTGCGCCGCCAGTTCCGCCACGTCTTCCGTCAGGTCCTTGAAGGTCCGGGCCACTCGGCGGTAGCTGTTGATGCGGAAGGGGTCCGCGCCGCTGATTTCGAGCAGGTCGGCGATACGCGTGAAGATCCGGGTGAGTTCGGCGTTGGTCATGGATATTGAGTCATCCGCCGGTGAAAAGGGTGCGGAGGCCGGCGCCCGCCACCCACGCCCCGCTGGCCAGCACCGCGAAGTACACCAGGGTCGCCAGCAGCGCGAGGTACCCCCCGAGAACCAGGAAGCCGTCACGCTGCATGATGCCCGTCGAGAGCAGCACCACCGCCAGGGCCGGCAGCGTGTTGGTCAGCGGAACGATCCCCAGCGGCATCATCAACATCAAACCGCTGACCAGCAACGCGAGGCCGTTGAGGCGGGCGACTACTGAGCGGCTGGTAAGCGGCAGCAATCGCGGCCGGGTGAAACGCTCGATGCGGAAGAACAACCGCGCTGCCCGTTCCAGGACGACCGCGAGCCGTACGCACGGCAGACGACGTCCCAGCAACCGTTGCGGCAACCACGGCAACCGGTCGGTAGCAAGGCCGAGCGCGATCAGCACAATCACCAGCCCAAAGGCGATGCTGACGCCCGGAATCGACACCGGAACCAAGAACGGCATGGCCAGGCACAGGCAGGTCATCAGCAGCCCGTGCTCTCCGAGGCGTTCCAGCAATTCGCGCAGAGGGATGCTCTCTCCCGCCAGCGAGCGGGCCACCTCCCCCAGCGCTTCCGACGCCTTGTTGTCAGTACGCCGAAAGTGTACGGACATGCCGGCCTTACATCTTCACCTCGGCCAACAACGCCTCGGTCTGATCCAGCAAGCTTTCGAACAGCTTCATGGCGTCGCGGATCGGCTCCGGCGAGGTCATGTCCACCCGGGCCCGCTTGAGCAGGTCGATGGGATACTGGCTGCTGCCGCTCTTGAGGAACTCCAGATAAGCCTCGACCGCTCCCGGCTCGCCCGCCAGAATCCGCCGGGCGATGTTCGAGGCGGCGCAGTAGCTGGTCGCGTATTTGTACACGTAGAAGTTGTAGTAGAAGTGTGGAATGCGAATCCAGTAGTTGTCCACCAGATCGTCATGCACGTAGACGGGTCCGTAGTACCGCTTCATGATCTTGCCGTACTCGGCCCCGAGCGTGTCGGCGGTGAGCGGCTCGCCCTTTTCCGCCATTTCGTGGATGCGCTGCTCGAACTCGCTGAACATGGTCTGGCGGAAGACCGTCCCGCGGACGCCCTCCAAAAATTCGCACAGCAGATACAACTTTTTACGCGGGTCTTTGGTTTTCTCCAGCACGTAGCGCTGCAGCAGGATCTCGTTACACGTCGAAGCCACTTCGGCACAGAAAATGTCGTAGTCGCTGTACACGTACGGCTGCGTACCGCGTGAAAAGAACGAGTGCATCGAGTGCCCCATCTCGTGGGCCAGCGTGGACATGTCCTCGTACCCGCCGTGGTAGTTCAGCAGGATGTAGGGCTGGGTCAGGTACGTACCGCTGGAGTACGCCCCGCTCCGCTTGCCCTTGGTCGGGAAAACGTCCACCCACCGGGATTCAAACCCCTTCTTCATTTTCGAGAGGTACGGGTCACCCAGCGGCGCCAGGGCCTTGAGGATGGTGTCCACGGCCTCCTCATACGACAACTCCAGGGTTTCTCCGGTGATCAGCGGAGCGAACAGGTCGTAGGCGTGCACGCCGTCCAGTTTCAGGGCCTGGTTGCGGATTTTCTGGTATCGGTGCAACAGCGGCAGGCTCTCGTTCACCGTTTTGACCAGCGTGTTGTACACCTCGATAGGAATGTTCCCGGTGTCGAGTGAGGCCTCCAGGCAAGAGGTATAGCTTCGGGCCTTGACGTTGTAGATGTGGCTCTGGACGGCCCCATTGAGCAACGCCGCCGTGGTGTTGCGGTACTTGGCATAAGTCCCGACGATGGAGCTATACGCATCCTGCCGGACGCGGCGGTCGGCGCAACGCATCCACACATAATAGGCCGAGTCGTCCAACTCGACCGTCCGGCTCTTGTCGTCTTTGATCGGGGGGAATTGAATGTCCGCGTTGGCCAGGAGGCCGTAAGCGTTATAGGGCGTACTCACCACTTCCCCCGCCATGGCCATCAACTCTTCTTCCCGCGCGGTGAGAATGTGCTTCTTCTGCCGGAAGAGGTCGTCGAGAGCGTGTCGGTAGACGGCCAGTTCGGCGTTTTCCCGCATCCACGAGTCCAACTGCTCGAAGGCGATGGAGGTCAGTTCCGGCTCCATCCAGGCGGTGGCTTGACCGTAGTTGACGGCCAAGGCCCGGCTGCGCGACTTCGCGGCCTGATTCTTGCCGTCGCGGGTGTCCTGATCGGAGAGCAGCGAGCTGTAGACGTACACCCGGTCGAGTCGCGCTTCGGTCTCGTCGCGCAACTTGAGGACGGTCAGGAGTTGTTCGGCCCCCTGTCCGGGCGCGCCCTTCATCTTGGCCAACTCTTCGACCCGCTTCTCGACGGCACTAAACTCCGTCTTCCAAGCGTCGGTGCTGAGAAAGATGTCTTCGGTTTTCCAGAGGTACTTGGTGTCGATTTCGCCGCGTTCGGGAACCTTCTTGGTCTCTTCGAGAGATTCGGGCACCTTGTCTGCCTCCTCTAACAGAGTGGGGGTGGGTTTCGTGCAACCGGTCCAAGGCGCCAGGAGGGCGACCGCCCACGCAAGCGTTATCCATCCACGCTGCAAGATATGCGGCGTCATCGTATTTCCTCGCGACGGGAACGTTGGTCCTTTCGCCGGGGCGACCCCGCCTGCCGCTCCAGGATCCAAAGACAGAAACCCTATCGGCAATGACCCCCGTGAGCAAGCCCCCTCGTTGGGTATCCGCCGGCGGCTTTCGTCCGGGAACCCGGGGGCTGCTGTTGATTCTACGGAGCATTTGTGGTATGCACAACACGGCCGGAACGTGAGGTTCCGAATCACGTGCGGTACCTTCGGCCGACTCACTTTTCTGCGAGCACGCTGGAGGGGTGAAGCGATCGTGTAGCGGGGATGTTCCGTGTCATCGTAATTCTGTTTAGGAGGGCATGACTTGAAGAATTGCTCCAGATTTGTGTGGGCCGTCGGCCTGCTGCTCCTGCCGGCAGCGGCGCACGGCGCGGTTTTTGATTCCGATGGCGACGGGGACGTAGACCTGATCGACCTCCAGGGCTTCGTCACCTGTTTGGCCGGACCAGACGTTGTCGTGCCGCCGGAGTGTGCGGTGTTCGACGAGGACAGTGATTCCCACGTGGACCTGTTTGACTTCGCGGGGTTCCAGTTGGCCTTCACCGGCAGCACCCCCGGCGTCATCACTCGGACCGAACTGGCAGGCAACTCCCTGAGCCAGTACCCGTTCTTCGAGTACGTCAAAGCGTTCAACAGGAACGCGTCGGTGAAAGTGGCCATCGACCCTACCCGGTACGCCGACATCGTGGGGCGGACGTGCGACGTCTACGTGGTTGACCACAAGAGCAGCGGCGGCTGGTCGGTCGATCCGTCGTTAGTCGATGTGACCGCCGGCGGCCTGCTAACGGCCACCTTCGCCGGCGCCACGATTCAAGGCAACACGTTCACCGTGACCGGCGCCAACGAACTGGACGCCGACGCGGGGACCGGACTGGGGGTGGGCTATGACATGGTGCTGGACTGCAATCAGGACGCGGAGCTCAACGGCGGCGACTATATCGACGGGCTCGGCGCCGAGGCCGGACTGTATGCCGTGCATAATGTCACCTTGCCGGGCCCCCTGGCGGTCACCGAGGTCAACCCCTTCGACGTGGGGACGGTCTACGGGATTCCTTCCGGCTATACCCTCGAGGACGTCTACTACCCCACGAACATTGCGTCGATGGGGCAGCTTCCGCTGATCGTGGTCAGCCACGGGAACGGACACCAGTATTACTGGTACGACCACATCGGTTATCACATGGCCTCCTATGGCTACATCGTGATGTCTCACCAGAACAACACCGTGCCGGGCATCGAGACCTGCTCGTTGACCACGCTGGGGCATACCGATGCCTTCATCGACAAGCATGACCTGGTTTCCGGAGGCGTGCTCGCCGGGCACCTGGATTCGCACCACATCATCTGGATCGGGCACAGCCGCGGTGCTGAGGGCGTGGCGCGGGCCTACGACCGCATCACCGACACTCCGCCTTCGTACACCCCGGTCAACTTCACCGCGGATGACATCGTGCTCATCAGCAGTATGGCCCCGACGGACTTCCTGGGCACCAGCAGCTCGAACCCGCACGAGAAGAACTACCATCTGTGGACGGCGGCAGCCGATGACGACGTGAGCGGCGATCCGTCGAACGACATCGCCCAGACCTTGCACCTGCACGACCGGGCGACCGGCTATCGCCAGTCCACCATCCTGCACGGCGTGGGTCACGGGGACCTGCACGACGGCGGCGGATCATCCGTAGCCTTTGGGCCGTGCCTGATCGGTCGTGACCGGACCCATTTGATTCAGAAGGGTTACTTCCTCCCGCTGATCAAATACTATGTGGAGGCCAATGTTCCGGCTCTCGATTTCCTCACCCGCCAGTGGGAGGACTTCAAACCGATCGGGGCGCCGACCCTGGCCTGTGCCGTCACCGGCGGGGATGCGGTCGTGGTGGACAACACCTACCGAAACGCCGCCTCGAGCGGCAATTTCATGATCGATGATTTCCAGACCCAGACCTCGACGGGCACCAGTAGTTCGGGCGGCACCGTCACCTTCACCGTGGAGAACCTCGTTGAAAACCGCCTCGACGACGGCGATACTGCCTTCACCTGGACCACCAGCGATCCCATGAACGGCATGACCTACGGTCGTTCGTCGGACACTACCCGCGGTGTGGTCTTCGACTGGAACGCTGCGAACCGCTTTATCGAATGGGAAATCATCCCCTCGGAGCGGGACTTCTCCGACAACTTGTACCTCTCCTTCCGCGCCTGCCAGGGGACCCGGCATCCCTATACGATCTCCGTGATTCAAGACCTCACCTTCACCGTCACCCTGCGTGACGGGCTCGGGACCACCAGCTCGATCAACATCGGGGCCTACGGCGGCGGCCTCGAAGACCCGTATCAGCGCGCCGGCGCGGGTACCGGAACCGGTTGGGGGAATGATTTCGAGCAAATCCGCCCCCGCTTGACGGACTTCCTGAATAACGGCTCGGGGTTGGATTTGGCCAACATCGTCGCGGTCCGGTTCAACGTCGGTCCGTCCTGGGGGGCCTCCCAAGGCCGGATTGGCGTGGATGAACTCATGGTGACCAACGACTACCCGGCGGCGTTCATCCCGCTGACCATGAGCTTGGCGGCCCCGACCCCTGAGTTTGTGCCGCCCGGCGTGCCGACGACCATCGATGTGGAGATTGACGAGGGGAGCGACACCCTCGTGCCGGGTTCGGCCCTCCTGTACTACCGGTACGGCGGCGGCGCGTACCTGACCTCCCCGCTGGTGCTTATCAGCGGCAATCTGTATCGCGGGACCTTACCGGCCCCGGATTGCACCGACACCCCGGAGTATTACTTCGGCGCCGAAGGCATCGTCACGGGTCCGGTGTATCTGCCTTCCGCGGCCCCGGCGAGCACGTACACCTCCACGGTCGGTACGGTTACGGTTGTCCTGGATGACAACTTCGAGACCGACCAAGGCTGGAGCGTCGAGAACATCGCCTTGACCGACGGGGCCTGGGAGCGTGGCATCCCGGCCGGCGACGGCACCCGCGGCGACCCCACCACCGACTACGACGGCTCCGGACAGTGTTACCTCACCGCCAACCGGGCCGGCAACTCGGACGTGGACGGCGGCCCCACGCGGCTGATCTCGCCGACCCTCGACCTCAGCGCTACGGTCGACCCCGTACTCCGGTATGCCCGCTGGTGGGCCAACGATGATCAGGATTCAGACCCGTTCGACGTGGAAGTCTCCAACGACAACGGTGGGTCGTGGATCATGATTGAAAGGGCGGTCAACATCCCACAGGGCTGGGTCCTCCGTGACGTGAACATCGCCGACTACATCACCCTGACCTCCCAGATGAAGATCCGGTTCAGTGCCATGGATAACCCCAACAACTCGATCGACGAGGGCGGCGTGGATGCCGTCAAGATCTTCGACGTGGAATGCCCGTAAAGTCCGGAGCGTAGCGGACGAATGGTGAAGTTTATGACGCAATCGAACGTCACTATACCAGTGAAAGGAACCCAAACCATGAAAGCGATATCCCTGTTGGTGGGCCTGTCGGCGGTGGCCTCCATCGCCCTGGCCGGAATGCCCCCGGTTCCCGCCACCCCGGCGGCCGTGGGCGAGTTGGTGTATGCCCGTCCGTTCACCCTGGAGAACGGCTACCCTCATCTTTGGAGCAAGGACCAGCCCCTGGTCACCACCGGCTATCTGCTGGTGTTGAAGGTGAATCCCGACTTGGTCATTCCGCGGCAGGTGGCGGAGCCGGTATTGTACGTGGGAGACCAGACGGCGCAACGCGTAAACTTCGGTAACGAATCGGGTTGCGTGATCGCGCTGGCGCCCGGGGAGTTGGACCTGACCCAGGCCCCGATCTGGTTCGGTCGGCCGGAGTTGCCCGAGCGGGTGGATGCCGCGACTGTCCGGGCGGAGCGGGCGTTGGCCGACAAGGCGGGGATCAAGCCGTTTTCGGCGGAGCAGGTGGCGGCGGCGTTGGCCAAAGGCGGCGCGCGGCTGAACGTGGCCGACCAGACCGTGCTGCTGGGTGGCGAGGCGGCGAAGCTGGTGCTGGAGTATTCGCCGACGGAGCGGGCCTTGGCCGAGGCCTTGCAGGTGCCCATGACGAAGTAGCGTGGCACAGGCCTCTGGCCTGTGATTCCACCGGCAGGACGCCGGTGCCACGGCGCGAGAATCTCTGAATCGGACGGAGCTCTGATCCGACGGTTCTGTGATCTGAGATTTGAGGTTTCAGATTTCAAGGGTGGGCCGGGGTCTCTGCACCCCGGCCCGCTTTTCGCGCCGCCAGTCCCTTGCCAACGCCAAACCGGTGCGTTCGCTTGGGAGGGCGAGGCTCCTGCCGAGCCAAGTAGGGGACCGGCTCTTGGACGAGCGGCTCGCCGGGATGCTCGCTTTCTCCTGCCCGTGCGTTAGATTACGCGGATTCGGTCCATCCCCGTTTAGGCACGGAGCAAGCTGGCGTATGGTAACAGGTATTGTGGGTCGGGGTCGCATCGGTGCGTGAGGGAGCCAAGGCCATCCACCCCCCGCCCCTGGAGGACTTGGTCGCCGCAGCGCTCCAGGGCTATCCACGTCCCTCGGGGCCCGCGGAAGAGGCTCTCGTCGCGATGACGAACCAGAAAATTCACGAGCACGCCCGGTCCCTTTGGGCGGAGGGGCCGCTGCCCCACGATCGGGTGGACTGGTTCTGCCGCATGTTCGCCCGGCTG
>JAZDKM010000043.1:0-3311 GCA_043803085.1 Planctomycetota bacterium | reverse complement strand
TGAAACCCAGCGCATCATTTGTCACTCTCCTGTCGATGAAACTCCCGGCCCTGCGGACCGACTCCCGCTGAGTCGGCCGTTCCTTCGTTTCGGCCAGTGGTACGAGGTTAGATGCCCGACCCCCTGGGGTTCTTCCGCCGTAAGTCGGGCTTCACCCGACACCCTGTCGAGAACAGATGGTGGGGTCCGCGCTCGCGGACCACACGGCAAGGTAGCGGCCGGCGTCCCGCCGGCCGAGGAAAGATGGCCGGCGGGTCCGCTCCTTTCGGCACGTCCACCGAGGTGGTATCCTGCGACACACCGGCGCCTGACGTGGACCCGGCGAGTACGGACGAGGGCTCCCAACTTCTGATGAAATCCGACCTTGCTGAACGCTGCCGGCGCGGGGACCGCGAGGCCCAGCGCGAGCTATATACCCGGACCTCCGAGCGTATCCATCGTTTGCTGGTCCGCATGACCGGCAACCCCGATGCGGCGTTCGATCTAGCGCAGGATACATATCTGCGCGCCTTCGAGCGTATCCACCAGTTTGACGGTCGAGCATCGCTCGAAACGTGGCTCTACCGCATCGCGGTCACCGAAGCCCTGCAATTCCTCCGACAGGCCAGGCGCGACCGTGTCCATCTCCAAGCCCGTAATACCGAGGGCGCCGTCGAGTCTACCAGTAACGGAAGCATTGCCCGCCTCGACGTAAACGACGCCTTGGCCGCCCTTGATCCGGACGAGCGCGCCATACTACTGCTCCGATACCAGGAGGGGCTGGATTACCGGGCAATTGCCTCGGTCGTGGACTGTGCGGAGGGCACGGTGGCGTCTCGGCTGCATCGTGCCCGCGAACGGCTGCGCAAGTATTTGGGCGCAAGTTATGCCCCAGGGGAAGAAAGCAAAGCCGATGGGCATCCAAAAGATGGAGATACCGGTTCCGCCGAGGCCCGGTCGAAGGCGGGTGGCCCCTCAGGGCGGGGCACAGATCGGAAGTAACCGGACATGGACTGCAACCAGATCAGACCACAACTGGGATTGTATCTCGACCACGAGTTGTCTGCGGAGGCTCGTCGCGAGGTTTCAGCTCACGTGAGCGGCTGTGCGCGGTGCGCCGACGAGCTGAAAGCGATCGAGCGGCTCGCGACCGCCTTGGCTCCGGTAAACGCGCCCCACGTCCCCGAGACCTTGTGGACCGCGATCGAGGCGCGGCTGGACCACGCCGCGCAGGTCCGGGCGAAGCTGCCGGTTTTGGGAAACATCCTGCGCGCGTATCGCCGGCCTCTCGCCGCCGCCGCAAGCCTGCTATTGGTGGTCGGGCTCGGGCTACTCGGCCTATTCCTGATGGGCAACGGCACCTCGACGGCTGAGGCCTCGACGATCGACTTCAGCGCTCTCTTGGATGGGCTCACCGACGATGCGCACCAGGCCTTTCGTAACTTTCTCATGCGTTACGGTGCCCGGGAGATTCCGGTTCACCAGGCGCACCAGCTTGCCCCCCGCCTGAACTTCGAGGTGCCCGACTCCTTGCCCGGCGGCTTTCGCCTGGAGGCGGCGTACCTACTACGCTTCGGGGAGACCCCCGGAATCGCCGGCGAATATCATGCCCCGAATGGTGAATTCCTGGCCGCGATCTTCCATCGCCCCGTTCACCAGGAGGATTATGGCACGCATCGGGACTATCCTTGCGTGATCGGCGAGCACCGCGGCCACACGGTGCAGGTCGGCGTCTGGCGCATGGTCCACCTCACCGACCCCACCACTTGCCACTGCGTCCTCAGCAAACTCGACCCCCAAACCGAGTTACCGGCCGTGATGGCCGCCGTGGCACCACGTTCGTCCTTTTCCGACCCTCAGGCGCACGGCCACTGACCCGCGTTTCACGCCACTCCAATCGCGGCACAGGCTTCCAGGAGGGGACTTCGCCGGACGCAATGGAAGGAAATCGGCAAGTCGAGCATCTAAATGACACGGAGAAGGCGTTGTTCGGCGCCTGAGGAAATGGCCTGCCGCCCCAATTCGGGTGGTGCTTGCGACAGGGGAAGGATGATGCTAGAATCGACGTTCCCTAGGTTTCTTTTGGCCGGCTTGCTCGCCGTGTTCATCCTTGCCTTGTCGGGTTGTCAGAGCACGCCCAAAGCGGGGCCTGCGGTAATGACCGGCACGGTCATGAAAGTGGCCTCTGTGAAGAAGTACCGGATTCGGCACGTACCGCACTGGAAGGGATCCAGGATGCGCGTGGTACGCGTACCGCTCGAGGGTTAGTGCCGGTTCCGGTTGCCGGCTGTCATCGGGGTGTTCGTCCTCGCAGGCCGAAAGTGAGAAGGAACGTTTTCACGCCTAAGAACAAGGAGAAACAGAGATGGTGAATCGCGGGGGTCAAGCAGCCGTGCTGCTCGCGGCGGTGCTGGTCGGGGTTGCAGGTTGCGGCATGGTCGGCGGCGTTCCCGGCGGCGGGACTCTCGCCGATACGGGACTGGTTTCCGACGTGGCCGCCAAGGCCACGGATATCGCGGGCCAAGTTGGAGGAGCGGACGGCTTCGGCGGTGCTCTGATGGATGGGTATTGGGAGCACGCCCCTGCGCACATGGGCTTCTGGGGTGAAGGCAATCTGGCCACGTCCAACGGGGTGGTGACGGTTCGTCTGTCCAATCAATCGAATCAGGACGCGACCGTCCACCTTTCTTACCTGGCGAGCTACTTAGGCCTCGAGGAGCAAACCAGGGATGTGGACGTCGGGGCCGGCGAAGAGGTCACCGTGGAGCTTCCCTGCCCGGAGATCATCGGTGTGGGGTCGTTCGACGCCCCCGGTGCCATCGGCTGCCACCTCCTGACCGGCGAGACCGTGGACAACGTGATGGCAGTGCCCGGGTTCCTCGGAATGGACTACGCGTGCGGTGGAACCTACGAGCTTTTGCTCGCCCCCGACGTGGACGACCTTGACGGGGATGGGGACACGGAGGAACTAATCCTACTGAGCGAAGGCATGCAGATGCACATGCTCGACGGCGGTCCGATGGGCCACATGCACCGCGGCGCGGCGGGCGGGATGATGGGGGGCTCCGGCGGCGCGGAGGGCGGCTTCGGGGGGAGGATGGGCGGAAACTAAGAACGTCTACCAAGAAGATGTGGGACCGGCTTTCCAGCCGGTCGCCGACCGGCTGGAAAGCCGGTCCCACAAGAGCCCACTGGGATAGGCTCAAAGCAAAAGAACGGCCGCCGAAAGCGCCGGCCGCTAAGCGCCGTGCAGGGCAGGTCAACGACCTGCCGTCACCGTTTTCGGAGCACAAAGGGTAGAGAGGCAGGTCGACGACCGGCCCTACCTGGCT
>JAZDKM010000042.1:0-6376 GCA_043803085.1 Planctomycetota bacterium | reverse complement strand
GTCGGCTCCGTCTTTACCAACAAGTACGCCGAGGGCTATCCCGGCAAGCGCTATTACGGCGGCTGCACGAACATGGACGGGGTGGAGGAACTGGCCCGCCGGCGGGCCAAGCAGCTCTTCAACTGCGACCATGTCAACGTGCAGGCGCACTCCGGCAGCCAGGCCAACACCGCGGTCGATCTCGCCGTGCTCCAGCCTGGCGATACGATCCTGTCACTCGACCTCGCCCATGGCGGGCACCTGTCGCACGGACTGAAGGTGAACATCAGCGGCCTGCTGTACCACATCGTGCCCTACGGCGTGGACCGCAAGACCGAGCAGTTCGACTACGCCGAAATCCGCCGCCTGGCCCGCGAGCACCAGCCTAAGCTGGTGCTGTCGGGCGCGTCGGCCTACCCGCGGACCATCGACTTCGACGCCTTTACCGAGATCGCCCATGAGGTCGGCGCCCTGCACATGGCCGACATCGCCCACATCGCCGGCCTGGTCGCCGTCGGGCTGCACCCCAGCCCGGTGCCCTCCGCCGAGTTCGTCACCACCACGACGCACAAGACGCTCCGCGGCCCGCGCGGCGGCATGGTCATGTGCAAGGCCGACTGGGCCAAGAAACTCGACTCCCGCATGTTCCCCGGTATCCAGGGCGGACCCCTCATGCACGTCATCGCGGGCAAGGCGGTGGCGTTCGGCGAGGCCCTCCAGCCCGAGTTCAAGACTTATCAGCAGCAAATCCTCAAGAACGCCCAGGCGCTTGCCGAGGGCCTGGTCTCGGCCGGCAATCGCCTGGTCTCCGGCGGCACGGACAACCATCTGATGCTGCTCGATCTCCGCCCCGCTTACCCCAACGTGCCCGGCAGCGACGCCGAGACCTGGCTCGAAAACGCCAACATCATCGTCAACAAGAACATGATCCCCTTCGACGAGCGGAAGCCCGTGCATACCAGCGGCCTACGTATCGGGACCCCCGCCGTCACCACCCGCGGCATGAAAGCGGGCGAGTTGAAGACCATCGCCCGATGGATCGATCAGGTGCTCCGCTCGGGCGGCGACCACCAGGCCATCCAGCGCGTCCAACGCGAGGTCCTCGAACTGTGCCAGCAGTTCCCCATCCCGTAGGGTGGGCACCGCCCACCACAATAGGGTGGACAAACCCCACCGCTCTCCGGCGAGCATTGACCGCCCTTGTCGGGTGGGCTTTGCCCACCCTACTGACCGGGGGTTGCACCGGGTCAGCCACACTCCAACTGGTCCCCACTGATCAGACCCGCATTTCCACGGACGAGCCCCTCATCGTGAGACTGCGTGCGGCCGAGTGCTATTACGCGATCGACGGCCAGCGCATCACCATCGCCTTGGCCGACGAAAACATCTCGCTCATCGGCGAATACGGCAAGAAGAGCCTGGTGACCTCGATCGTCCTGGACGGTCTGCCGGCCCATCGGTCCCGCGACTACCGGCTGGATCGCAACAGCCTCCGCGGCCGGTTTCGTCACGGTCCCGAGTCCGTCCGGTTCGCGTCGCTGGGCGGGATTCTCGCGCTGTGGCGCGAGGGCGATGATCGGCTCAGGGGCCGCTTGCGCGCCTTCGCCAAGCAGCAGCAGTTCCAGGTGTGGCTCGGCTGGGCCGGAAATCGGCGGGTCCTCCTGGTGGGCGATTTCGTCGCCGTGAGAAACCCAACGCGGGCCGAGGAGTTGCGTTGGCGTTCGGAGGCCGACGGCCTCGAGCGTACGGCCCAACCCAGCGATTATGGTCAACCGCGGCCGGTTACCGGACCCCCCGTCGAGCCGCAGGAAACCAGCCCCCCCGACCGCCCGAGCGGCGGCGAAGCGTCCCCGGATCGTAATTAGTTGTCGGAGCTCTATGGGCTTCTAACCGAATGGACCTGTGGGACAGGCTTTCTAGCCTGTCTCTGACCGGCTGGAAAGCCGGTCCCACATCTTTTTGTTAGACGCTCTAAGAAACAAATGTGGGTTGGGGCCGTAGAGGGAGACGTGTTCGATCGGCTATAATCCGCACCTCGCTGGGTGTTCGCCACCGCGGGGCGGGCCTGCGGACTGGGTGAGCTGAAAGCCCTTACCCTGCAAACGGATCCAAAAGCATGAGAGAGGTACGCACCAAAGGGGTCGTGTTCTGCTTGCTCTTCCTCCCTGCCTTGGCCACGGCTGACGGGCCGTGGGCCTCGCTATCCTTCGATGAGGCCCTCAAGAAGGCCGGCGCCGAGAAGAAGCTCGTGTTCGTCGACTTCTACGCCGGCTGGTGCATGCCCTGCAAGATGATGGACGCCACCACGTACAAGGACCCCAAAGTGGTCGATTTCCTTCGGAACAAGGTCATCGCCCTGAAAACCGACGCAGAAAAGGACGTGGCGTTGGCGGCCAAGTACCACGTCACCGGCTTCCCCACCCTGGTGTTTGTCAAGCCCGACGGCCAGACCGCGGAAGTGCTCAGCGGGTACATCGAGGCGGCGGAGCTTCTCCGCCTTGCGGAAGACGCTACGGCCGGCCGGGACACGCTCACGCGGCTTAACGAGGCCTTGGCCAAGTCCAAGGACGACGTCGTGCTCCACGCTCTGTTGGCCGAAGCCCTGGCCGTGCGCGGCGAACCTGCCAAGGCCCTCGAGCACTGCATGCAGGTACTGAAACACCCCAATGTCGATTTCGCGAGCGCCGGGGTCATCCCGGTCGTTGTGGCCCAAGTCATGCAGTTGTCCGCGTCTTTCTCCGAAGCCGAAGCGCCGCTTGCCAAGCTCTACGATTCGGCCCGCAGCGCGGTCCTCGAACGCAAAGCCACCAACACGCAGATCGCTCTGTACGCCGCGCAGAACCTCCTCAACGGCGACATCCAGCCGATCCTCACCACCTACGATCAACTCCTGCGTGAGGGGGGCAAGGGTGAATACTTGTCGCGGGTCACCACGCTATGGACGCCGGTATTGACGGCTGAAAAGCGCTACGCCGACGTCGCCGAGTACGTGGACATCCCCAAAGTCACCAGCGAGATGCTGGCCAAGCTCCCCGCCCGACGCGCCGCCGATCCTCCGGCCGACCGGCCGTCCGACGCCGCCTCCATCACCCGTCGCCAGGTCGTCGGCAGCGTGATCGAATACTACAAGGTGCTGGTAGCCCTCGACCGGCCCGCCGACGCCGAGGCGATCGCCCAACAGTTGGTGAAGGCGGACGAGTCGGCCGCCCTGTACAACGAACTGGCCTGGGCGGCCTTCGAGAGCGGCAAGGCCACCGAAGCGAACTTGCTCCAGGCCCGCAAGGCCTATGAGCTCAGCGGCGGGAAGGACGTCAGCATCGTCGATACCCTGGCGAGGCTTCTGCATCACCTGGGCAAGAAGGATGAAGCGGTGAAGCTCGTCAAGGACGCCGTGGAAAAGACCGAGCCGGGATTCGAGCGCAGCGTTTTGGAGCAATGCCTGGCCGCCATCACCTGAGCGGTATCGGAGCACTCGTGTTCCGTCAACGCTGAAAGTGCGTGCGGGATCGGGAGGGCGAGGCTCCTGCCGAGCTGAAAGCATCAGGCGGTGTCCGCATCCCGGCTCGCCGGGAGGCGCGCCCTCCCCCGAGAGGGCAACGTAGAGAGGAAGGTGAATCATGTGGCATGGATCTGTGGTCGGCCGGTTTCAGCTAGCAGCCCGTGGCAAAAGTCGTAGCACAGGCTTCCAGCCTGTGTTTCCACGGGCAAGATGCCAGTGCCACACCGCGCTTGGCCACTTTTACCACGGGCTGCTAGGGTCTTTCGCTATGGCGTTGTTGGCCGCGGGCGGTTGCGGTGGGGCGGAGTTCGGGGAGTCGATCATGGTCCCCCAGGAGCGACACACCGCGATCGATGACACCTTCGGCCCCGGCCAGACCCTGCGCCTGCCCGCCGAGGCGCCCTTCAACGTGGCTGACGCGCAGCGCTTTTCACAGGGGAAATCCACGGCGGAATCGTCAGCGACTGCCGCCGGCCGGGCCCGATGCAGCGCCCAGGCGGGCGCGGATGGCAAGGCCTGGGCCGAGTTTCAGCTCGGCCATGTGCTCACGAATCGTACTGATCAACCTATTCAGGCCACGGTGACCTTTAACGTGACCTACGGCTATCGGATGAACGCAGGGATGTCGGCACGGGCGGCGACGGCGGACAAATGCGCCCTGAAGATTTACATCATGGATTCCAACCGGCGGGTCGTGAAACGCATGTTGCTGGCCGATTTGGACCCCGCCAAGGGTCCGGTCGCCTGGACCGGCACCCAGACCCCGGCCTTCGATCTGACCTTGGAGCCCCGGTTGGCTTATCATTTCGTGGTCGCCGGTCGCGTGGAGCTTGCGGGGGACGAGGAACGTTCACCCTCGGCCGAGATCGAACTTCAGTCGCTGGACCTCAAAATCGCGCGCAAATCGTAAGCCGCCGGTTGTCCTGACATCCCGGAGGAGCATCCCCCGCACCAACCTGCCCTGCAAACAAAACCTCCCGCCATAACCCTCTGCCCGGCCGGAGGATGCGCGTTCCCTTGTGCACCCGCTCCATTTTCCACTTGCCCACCGGCAATGTTTGGTATATGTTAGGTATAACGTCGGGGCGTGGGCCCACGGCTTGCGCCCCGTGAGTGCGGAGCAGGAGCCCCCACCGGCGGTACGCCGGGGGCGGGGTGACCGATCGGCGGGGCGGGCCGATCGGCGGCGAATCAGCGGAACGGCTTCGGCAATTCTTGGGGTGACGGTGCATGAATGCGGAGTGCAAACTGGAAGGCCTGACCGAGGCCCAGCGCGAAACCGTGGCTCAGAACCTCGGGCTGGTGGGAATGCAGATCAAGCGGTTGCTCGGCCAGGGCGTGCCGCGCGCCTGCGTACAGGAGTTTCGGGAGGAGCTTTTTCAGGAGGGATGTCTGGGGCTGATCCAGGCCGTGCAGACCTACGTCCCGACCCGCGGGATGAGTTTTGCCACGTATGCCGTGCCGCGCATCTACTATGCGGCCTTGCGGGCACTACGCCGGTATCGCGAAATCATCCGCCTGCCCGAACGACATAAGCAGCGCGGGACCGACCGCAGCGCCGCAGACGACCCGGGGACCGGCGGGACCCGGCGGCAGCGCCCGGACCGGCCGGACCTCGATGACACCACGACGGCACCAACGGACGAGGCTCAGAGCGGGCACCCCCGCCGCGGCCGCGCCACCGCCACGCGGGCCAATCCCTACCACCAGCCCCACACGCCCCGGGTACGGTCGTACACCCCCGAGGAGATGAACGCGCTGCCGGCCAAGGTCCACCCTGGGTCGCCGCGAGACCACCGTTCCGAGGCTGCGCGCCAGGGCGATCCTGTGACCATCGGCCTCCTCCTCCGGCAGAAGCTCGCCGCCGCCGTGGACGAAGCGGTGACACGCTTGAGCACCTTGAATCCGATGCGGGACGGCCGGGGTCCGTTGGCCCGCAAGCTGGCGGAGGAACGGTTGTTGATTCCGGAAGCGGAGTTTCGAACCCCCCTGCGTCAGATCGCCCGCGAGACACGCTCCTCCTTCGGGCGCGTGGCGGCGTGTGAAGCCTCGCTGGTCGCCGAGGTGCGCCGACTCCTCTCCGCTGACGCGGAGTTCGCTGCTTTGTCCGAAGAGGGCACCGGTCATCCCGCGGGTATGGAGACGACGATCGACGATCAATGGCGCGCGACTCTTCGTGAAAGCGCCGTCGACGGCCTCTTGCGGCACTTTGCGGACCTGCCCCGGGCGGAGCAAGCCGACGTCCTGCTCACCGTGCTGGAGAAGGCCGGCGCCGATGTCGCCACGCTGCTGAGCACCCATATCCGCGGCCTGACGGACGCCGAGCAGACGCGCTTGCTGGCGATGATGACCCGCGAGCGCGCGGCACGCGGCGGCGGGGCAGAAACGCCTCGGCGGTCGGAACCGGTTTTGACGACCGAGTAACGGTCTTCCGAAGGTTTCCCCGCCTGCCGGTCGATAATGCTCTTGCCAGGGCGCCGGTTTTCCGGGGATAATTGCACCCCAACAGGGGAGAGGATTGTAGAATCCCAGGAGGTCCGTACGACGCGGTAACGCCGTCGCGGCATCGGCGGCGCCTGCGGGGGATAAAACCATGAGACGAATCGCGTGGATACTCGCACTGGCTCTCGCTGCGGTCGTCGGGATCATCTTCGTGGCGAACGCGCAGCAGCAACAATCCGATTTTCCCAACGGACGCCCCGTGTGGGAGAACGCCAAAGGCGCGGCAATCACCGCGCGCTTGCCCGGCCGGATCGTGCGGCAGGGGACGGCCCGTTTTCGTGAGGCCCACGCCCTCGCCATCAACCGGGCGCGCAACGGCCCGAACATTACGGCAACAACCGCGCCTGCGACGGACCCTGCTTCGCAACTCAAGGCCGATCTGCTGGCCATCATCTT
>JAZDKM010000041.1:0-11143 GCA_043803085.1 Planctomycetota bacterium | reverse complement strand
ACACTAGTGGTCTGATTCAGAAATGATGCAATCTATGAAGGCCTTGCGGGTATCACCTTCTGAACGGAGGATGATGTCATGCGCGTCGCCCCTCAGATTGGCCTCAGTGACGAGGAAAGCAAAACAAGACCATCGCTGCGGAACTGGGGATCGAACGTACGATCGTCGCGCGCTGGCGGACCCGTTTCGCTCGGCAGGGCTTGGCGGGCATCGAAAAGGACGCCCCGCGCGGCGGACGCAAGCCACGGACTCGTCAGCGGGTCGCGCGGAAGATCATCGAAATGACGACCCAACAGCGCCCCGCCAACGCCACGCGCTGGAGTACGCGGACACTGGCCGAGAAACTGGGTGTCAGTCAATCGATGGTTCATCGTGTCTGGCGGGCCAACGGACTCAAGCCGCATTTGTCGCGGACCTTCAAAGTCAGCAACGACCCGCGCTTGGTGGAGAAGCTGATTGACATCGTGGGACTTTACCTCGACCCGCCGGAACAGGCCTTGGTGTTCTGTGCGGACGATAAGAGTCAGATCCAGGCCCTCGATCGCACGCAGCCGAGCTTGCCGCTGAAGAAGGGCCGCTGCGGGACGATGACCCACGACTACCAGCGCAACGGCACGACGACCCTGTTTGCGGCCTTGGAAGCTGCGATTTGCTGACGGAGAAGACGCTGTACCCCTCCTGCTACGCGAACGCGCCGAGATTCGGGAAGGTCTGATGCACCCAGAGGGACGAGCGCGCCTTCACGGTGCGCATCAGGTCCGACACCGACCGATCGGGCCGCCATCGCAGGTACATGTGGACGTGGTCCTCGACGCCGCCGATGTCGTACAGCACGCCCTTCTCGGCCCGGACGATGCCGCCCATGTATGGATGCAAGCGCTCGGCGATGTCGGGCCTGATCCACGGCTCGCGGTGCTTGGTGCCGAAGATGATGTGGAGCAGAATCTGGGAGTAGGTGCCGGGCATCGCTGTCCTTTCGTCGGTTCGGGAATCTTCTTCGCCCCGAAGGGGCGCAGGGATGTAGCCACGGGTGGAGCGGCGCGACCGCGCAGCGGGCCGCCGCGAAACCCGTGGAAACGAGCGTTCGTTGAAGGCACCGCCCCGGAGGAGCGGAGGAACGATCTGGGCGCGCCGATGAAATCTCCTTCGCCCCTCCGGGGCGAGAGAAGGATACGAGAATCCGGCTTCCACGGGTTCCGTCCTTGACATTTCGCGCGGGCAAGGCCCGGCTGGGCTCGCTCTGCGAGCCGCGAAATGTCAAGGACTCCACCCGTGGCTACAGCCCGTCGCCCCTTCGGGGCCGGGAACCGCCCCGTTGGGGCGTTGGAGGCCGGTCACGACCCGAAATCGCCATCCTCGACGCCCATCACTTAGGCGAGCGCCAGCGCGTTGCGAAGAATGCTGGTCCCGTACCGCCGCGCTTCGGCGACATCGACGGACGCGCTGGCGAGGGGAAGATTACACGGCTAACATGCGGCCCGGCGCGCCGCTGGTGAGTAGCCGGGGGCGCAGCTCCCGGTTTACGGCTCCCTCCCACGCTCCGCCCCAACGGGGCGAGGGAAGGAGAACGCGCTGGCGCCATCGCCAGCCGGCTGCCAGTGATGCTCAAGCAGGGCCGCGGTGGCGTGCAGCTTTCGCGCGAGGAGCGCGACAAGATCGCCTGTTCAATCGACCTGCTGGTGCCGTACTGCGGCGACTATTTCGAGGCGAATGCGTGGTCCGACGAGGAACTGGCGAAATACCAGCATTTCTTGGCGAAGCGCAAGCGGATGGAGATGCTGGAACGGCGGAACGTCGCGGAGTGGATCGCGGCGCAGGGGCAGTGAGCTCGGCCCGGCGCTGGCTTGTTGCCGGCGTGCGTTAGGGCTCCAGCGCCTGTCGCAGAGATCCTCTGGACACGCCTAGCGCCCTGAGTTACAATCCGCCGATCGCCCGACGAGAGACCCTGTGAAGCATGGCAGCAGCAGGAAAAGGCACAGATTCGACAAAGACCGATGAACAGGGGTCAATCTGGGAAAACTGGACCTGCCTGCGGTCCGAACTCGGCATCCCAGGATATTGGCGCAGCCTCACCGAGAATTGTGCCCAGTGGGCGGAGGAAACATCCGTGTGCCCTTTCTGGAAAGAATTCGACAAGCGTCGATCCGCTTGGTCAAACGAATTTTACCAAAGAACTCGCGGGCCCCTCCTTGCGGGAGTTGAGTTACCCAAGTTCTGCGGCAAGGGACATGACCGAATTCGGACGAAAATAGAACAGTTCACGAGCGGTGAGAAGACCGAGGGTGAGAGGGCCGAGAAGGTGAAGGAGTTCTGGCCAGCCGACGGGCCGCCCGTTCCACGATTGAACGACCTTGTTCGAACGCGGGTCGAGTGTCAATTTCTTGATGGTGTTGAGTTCATCGGAAGCAAGCTTGAGGAACTCGGACGTGAGACGAGCATAGAAGTGAGACGACACCGAGAAGGCCGACTAGAAGGTTATTTCGCACAGCACTTGTATTTTGACCACCAGGTATTCTTCCGCTTCGGGGGCAATCCGCAGCCAGTGACGATCCAATGTGAGGTCCAAATCGCCACCCAGCTTGCCACACGGATTTGGCACGGATCACATGGGGTCTACGAGGAGTGGCGAGGCCGAAGAGACGCGAGAGAAGACTGGCAGTGGAACCCGAAGGACCATCGTTTTATCGCGCGCCAATTGGGTCACATGATTCACTTGGCTGATGGATTGCTTGTGCAACTTCGTGATGCTCGCTCGGGCGAAAGGACGTAGCGATGCCGGATACCTTGAAAGAACAATGGCAACCGTACGCACGGTTGGTCCCTTTCGAGACTATTGCCGAACGAATGCAGTTTCCGAAGTCATGTTTGCCTGAAGACGTGCGGTTTCTGCTGCCGTCCGTGAGTCTGGCGAAGGACGGGCCGGTCGTCGAGAGCCTTTTTCTAGTCACCGAGCAGTACCTCTGTGAAGTGCGACTCGCCCAGAGCAATCGCGATTTTGATGTCACTCTCGTAGCCACGATCGCGAATTACCGCATCGCGACCGGCAAACAGGAAATCACTCGGGAAGAGCCGGCTTCCGGGACCGACCCGGCGACAGAAAAGCGAGTCACCAAGATTACTTACGACACCGCGAAGATTAGCTTCATACATACGGTGAAGGTGGCGACTCAGCTTACTTACGTGGGAGAAGGCCGTGACGCCTGGATCCAACACGTTTTCACTGCCTTCCCGATCGATCTTCTAATCAGATCGCGCGGCGAATAATGGATGGACTCTTGTGCGTACCTCCGGCTTGTGCATCCTTGTGTAATCGACGAGCGACCTTCACGTCCCAACCGTCGCACTTGCCGTTTCGCTCCAGGGTCCTTCTTCGCCGTTCGTGCTGACCCAGCGTAGCATGTAGTGCGCCGTCTTGCCAGCGTCCGCGCCGTCGAAACTCCTCAGGTGCGGCGTGCGGATATCGACCGCCAGGAACGTCAACTCGCTCGGGTCGGCTGGCCGAGTTCAGTCAGGGACCATCGTACGCGCTCGTCGCACCGTCGCAACCGCCGCGATGCACGCTCGCGCCCTTCGTCGGGTCGTACTCGGTTTTCCTGGCCTCGACGGCGGACGCCCGTGAATCCCGGCGCCCCGGGGCCGATCTCGGCCGACCAGCTGCTGAACCCTGCCTCACCGGCGCCGAAGCCCCGCGAGCGGCCCGCTGAGGTCGGCCAACGACCGGCGGATGCGAAGCGCGTCGCCGCCGGCGGCGCAGCGTTACGGCGCCAGCCAGCGGGTGAACTTCTCCTGCGGGATCGGACTGCCCATCCAGGACTGGTCCGGCATCGGGTCACGGAGGCAGTCCTCGACGCTACGCAGACACGGCAGCGGGACCGTGGAGCGCTTGCCGCGCTGCGTGACCCAGGCGATCTCGCGGCGGCGCACGATGGCAGAGACGATTTCGTTGGTCATCCGCGCGTCGCCCAGCACGTAATCGCAGACGCGCTGGTGGTTGCCGGCCCGCCACTCGCGCGGCGCGTCGGCGGCATCCATGCTCTTCTTGGTGCCGATTCCCAGCCCATCGGCCACCGCGGCCAGTCCGACAGGGAAGCCCTTCACCTTGAAGAATTGAAACATGGGGTCGTACATCGCCAGGGCAATGCGCGACGCAGTTGACACGTCGCCGGCGGCACGGGCCATCCATTGCAGGTCGAAACTCAACCCGTTCCAGGCGCAGATGGCGTACCCGGCGCGTTGCATCTGTTCCAGATAGTCCAACAGTTCCCGCGCGTGCCGCCGCTCCAGATTGATCAGCGGCTTATCGTCGGGACCGGGCGAAAACCAGAGACGGTGCTCCCCGCCGGCAATCTGCGTAGCGGCGACGGCCACGTCGAACGGAGCATACTTTTCAATGTCTTCGCCGGGGCGAAGGTCGAAGACGTTGGAGATTTCAATGTCGAAGCCGAGGGTCTTCACGGCGGTTTCTCCGGGTCTAAGGTCAACGGGTGCTGCGCACGGGCGACGCGCGTTTTGAGGGCCGCCGGGCATTCAACAATCGAGAAACTCTCGCAAGTGGCAGAGTCTCAACAACTTGCGGAGTGTCTCGAGAAGAAACGGAGAGGGAGGGATTCGAACCCCCGCTACGGTTACCCGCAGACCGCATTTCGAATGCGGCTCCTTCAGCCACTCGGACACCTCTCCAGGCGGCGCCGGCAGGGATGGTCCACCGCGCAGCACCGCTCGTTATTATCCAGGCGATCCCCGCTGCGGCAAGTACGCCGTCTTGTCGCCCTCCCGTGCTTCGCGTAAAGATAGGGTGATGAACACCAGAAACCTTCCCCGAACGACCATGTTAGTTTTTCTGATTCCAGCCGTTGCGTATACGAGCGCGGCATACGCTCAGGACGCGCTCGATGAAGCCCTGGGGCTGGTCGGGCTGCGGCGGGCCGACCTCGGCTGGCGTCCGCCGGGCTGGTGGCTCGGGTATCCCGGCGACGTTCCCTACAAGCTGCGGCACTTCGACGATCTCTTGGATCAACCGCTCGCGACGATCTCTTACACGCGCAGCTTCGCGGGCGCGGTGCGCACGTACCTGGCACCCGAGAAGGTGAACGCCGAACCGGACCGCTTCGGCGCGGGAGCGCTGTTTCACCTGGTGTACTCGGTGGGCGTCGGGCCGAAGTACGGCGCGATCCGCAATTACGCCCCCAACACCACCGCGCCGGACACGCCCCTGGACGAGGCCATCCCGGCCGTGCAGCGCGCCGCCGGCCGACCGACAACCTTCATCACCTTCGGCATGGAATCGCCCTATCCGCAACTCCAGAAAGAACTGGCGGCCAAGGTCGCCGAGGTGCCGCCCGCGGTGCAGCCGGTCCTCGGTCGGCTGGTGCTCAACGTGCTGGAGGCCCAGCGCTGGGCCGAGCTGGCCTTTCGCAACGTCCCGGGCGACAAACGGATCGCCGTCGCCCGCAAGATGAACCTCGGCGAGGAGCAGGTGGACGCTTTAGACTATGAACCGGCGGTTGACGACGTGGCCCGGACCTGGGACGAAGCCAGCCTGTGGTACGCGGGGCTCAAGTGCGTGCAGGCCCTCGATACGGCTCGGCTGAGTCTGCGGGCGGTGGCCCCAGAAACGCCGCCCTTCGCCTTCGACTGGGAAACCCCCTACGGCTGGATCCGCTTCCGCGGCAGCGGGCCGGACGTGGTGGACGCGACCGATGCCTGGCTCATCGTGGACTTGGGCGGCGACGATTGCTATACCGGACCCGTCGGGGCCTCGGCGGCCGATCGACCGATCGGGTTGCTCCTCGATTTGGGCGGCAACGATACCTACTCCGGATCGGGACCGGCCCAGGGCGCCGGTATCTGCGGCGTCGGCGTGCTCCTCGACGCAGCCGGCCACGACCGTTACGAGGCCGACCGCCTGGCCCAGGGCGTCGGCCAGTTCGGGCTGGGAGCGTGCATCGACTTGGAAGGCGACGACCAGTACTTCACCCGTTACTCCGGCCAGGGCTGCGCCTACTTTGGCGTGGGTCTGCTCATCGACGGCGGCGGGACCGACACTTACAAGCTCTACTGCGACGGGCAAGGCTTCGGCGGCGTCTCGGGCGTCGGCATATTGGTCGATTACAGCGGCAACGACGCATACGAAGCCGTCCGGGACTCGAACGTCACCGGCCGGCCTTCGTATCACTCTCCCGACCTGCACGTTTCGGTTTCCAATGCCCAGGGCTGCGCCATGGGCCGTCGCGGGGACGGCGCCGACGGGCATTCCTGGGCCGGCGGGCTCGGGGTCTTGATCGACCTCGCGGGAGACGACTCCTATCTTTCCGGCAACTGGTCGATGGGCACGGGGTACTGGTTCGGCACCGGATTGCTGTACGACGGCGCGGGCGACGACACCTACCGCGGCGTGGTTTGGAGCCAGGCGACCGGCGCCCACTTCTGCATCGGCGTGCTGGTGGACGAAGGCGGCAACGACCATCACCTCGTCGAGGAAAACGCGGTCAACAGCCTGGCCTTCGGACACGACTTCGCCGTGGCCCTGCTCGTGGACCTCGGGGGCGACGACGTGTATAGCGTCGAGAACTCCGGCCTGGGCCAGTCGATCAACCGCAGCGTGGCCGCGCTCATCGACGTCGGCGGCAACGACACCTACACCACCAAAGCGGAGAACCGGCCCGGGATGGCCATTTTCGACGAGAAGCTCCGCGACCGCAGCGGCCCGACGACCTACTTCGCCGACGCCACGTCCGTGGGGCTGTTTCTCGACGTCGGCGGTGACGACGTTTACCACTGCGCCCCCGACGCCGGAAATAACACGACTTGGTTAGACCCTCCGGCCTCGGACAATGTGCAGGTGCGCAACTTCAGCGTCGGCGTAGACCGCGAAAGCGGCGACGTGAACTTGCTCCCGCAGCCGGAGAAAAGGCCCAGGTAGGGCGGGCACTGCCCGCCGCGATCAGATGTCGGGCAGAGCCCGACCTACAACTACTTACCACGTATAGTGGACCGTGTACGTGATCTTCTCCTCCGCGTCCGGAGCGAGCTTCATGCGGAACTCGATGGTTCTGGCGTCCATTTTGGTGAAGTCCTGCAGCTCCGGACCAACGTGCTCGTCTGCGAAGGCCGATGACTGCTGCGTGATCTCCCACGTGTACCAGCGATAGAGGTGCTCGACGACGCGGATCTCGATCGGCTCGGCTTTGTGGTTGCGCACCTCGATTTCAAAGGACTCGTCCAACATGTTCTGCAACGTATTGAGTTTGGAGTTGGTACGTCGCCGTTCACCGACGAGATCGAAGGCATTGCCGGTGTACACCCGCACGGTTTCATCACGCGGGGTGTGGTCGATGGCATCCTCGCCGGTGAATTCGAGTTGTCCATCGTCGTCCTGACGGTAGAAGCGCACCCGCCCCTTGGGCAAGGGTATGCCGAGATGATTGCCCTCGGAATTCTTGAATTCGCGCATCACCCAGACCTTCGGATTGCTTTCGGTGCCGTACTCGGCCTCCGAGCGGTACCTCTCGGGGCTCCATCCGTAGTACCGGTCGGAATCGATCTTGGCCCCATCGTACACATATAGGCGTTCTGAACGCACGCCCGCGGCGCGGATGAACTCAATCTGCTTGGTCTCGCGATCGCGCACGGTCGCCGTGCGGCTCAGCGTGTAGAGGTGATACTCGTCGAACGGCTTCTCAGTAACCGCGGGGGCCAGCCCGTAAGCGTAAAACACCTCTCGGCCCCCCCGGCCCAAACGCGGGTCTCGTTCCTCACCCGGCCGGATTTTATTCACGTCGCCGGCGATGAGCTTGATCCGCGCCTCGCGGAACGTTCGGCCGCTCTGGTTGTCGACGGTGACCCACCCCACGAGGTCCAGCGTGTCCCCTTTTTCGGGAGCCACGATGTTGTAGTCAGCCTCCCAACTCATCCCCCCGGTGACATAAGCGAGTTCGGCATCGAGCTTTCCGGTCCGATCGGTCTCGATCAGCCAGTTTAGCGTGGGTTGCAGAATGGTCTCGTCGGTCAGCTCCGGGAACAGCGGCTGGCCGGGCAGGCCGAACCGCAACTGGCCGTCGACTTCCACAATCGGCTCGCCCTGGCCCTCGGAACCGGAAGCCCTCTGCCCCTGCCGCTGGGCGTATTGCTGCCCATACCGGCTCATGGCGGAGTAGTGGGGGACGTATCCGCTGCGCACGATTCGGCCGGACACCGTCTTGTCGGGGTGCACCAGGAAGTCGATCGTCTTGCCTTCGTACAGGGACAATAATAGGCCCTGTGAAACCGGATCGCCCCGGAAATTCTGCTCAACGATCCGGAGGGGTTGCCGCCCGGTGGGGTCACGCAGGATGACCGAATCGGGTTCGAGGTGGGCGGTGGTCTCGCTGAAACAAATAGTGTTTATGCCGGGCCTCAAATCCAGCGGAATGGTCTCGCGCACGACCGCAAAGTTCTGATTGTAGATGGTCAGCGCCGGATCCGCGGCACCGACGGTTTCGGAAATGGCGAGGAAGACCACGAACGACGCGATCCATAAACCAGCTTTCATGACCATGCTCCTTCGGACTCGACTCCGATTATCAGCCCCCAGCATATACCCGTCTCCAACGGGTTTGGACGCAGTCCCGGCCGGCCGGTTCCCACGTTCTTGTAGACGGAAAAGGATCAGGAACCTTCTTGCGGGTCCCGTTTCTTGGAAGACCGCTTGGGTGGACGAAATGCAGCAAACCGTGCCTCCTCTTTACCCCCGGCGGCGGCGGCGGCCTCGTTGGGGGACTTGGGTATCGGAGCTCAGAGTCCGTCGTGGCCGTGCCAGAACGACTTCGGCACCGGGTCGCCGATCGTCCCTTCTCTTCCGAATTGGGCTCCGAGCAGGGCCTCATAATCGCGGCGGGCGCCTTTCCAGAACGGGCGGGCCGTATCGCCTGCGGCGCGCAGCGCGGTCACGGCGCATTCGGCGACAAAGGCCGCGTCGGCCGCCGCGTCGTCCACGCTGCGCGCCGCCGCGCACGCCGACGTCGCCGCGGCAGCCAGCGCCGCCTTCGAGGCGGCCTGCGTTTCACCCTCGGCCGGCTCCGTGTAAGCGGCCTTGAGCGAGGCGGCGCGCAATTGCCGGACCCGCTGCAGCGCCCGCCCGGTACTGCGCGATTCGTCGGCTCCCTGCGCAACGGCCTCGGCCATGGCGATGGCCCGCTCCACCCGTGGGTCGGCGTTAAGGTGCTGCACCCGGCGGGCACGCCGGCAGGCCCACGCCACAATGGCCCGCTGCGGCAGCCGCCGCAATTGTTCCCGAATGGCCTCGAAATCCACGTGCCAGGTCCGCTGCACCTCCTCCCGGGCCGGCTCCGCCGCCCGGACTTGCTGAGGCCCCTCCACCAACGCCTGGGCCAACGCCGCCCCGTCCCGAAAACGCTCCGCAGGGTCTTTGCGCAGGCACCTCATGACGATCTCGGCCAGCCAATCGGGCACCTCGGGGTGGTGCGTACGCAGGTCGGCGGGCAGCTCCGAAAGGTGCTTAAGCATCTGGGCAAAGGGACTGCCGCCCTCCACCGCGAAGGGCAGCCGGCCGGTGAGCAGCTCGTAGAGCGTCACGCCGAGGGAATAGACGTCGCTGGCCTGCGAGGCCCGCTCGCCCCTGCACTGCTCCGGGCTCATGTAGGCCGGCGTGCCGATGTGGTGTCCCAACCCGGTCACCCAGGTGGCACTCTCCAGGGCCTGGGCCACGCCGAAATCGACGATCTTGAGCGTGCCATCGTGGCTGAACAGCAGATTCGACGGTTTGATGTCCCGGTGCACCACCCCCAACGCATGCGCGGCGGCGAGCCCCCGCGCCGCCTGCAAAGCATAACGCACCACCTGCTCAGTATCCGGGCGGCCGGGTTGGGCGCGTTGCCGGTCGATCCAATCGCGCAGCGAACCCCCGTCGAGCAGTTCCATCGCGATCGCCGTGGTGTTCCGGTCGTGCGGGCAGTCGAACACGGTCACCACGTTCGGGTGGTGGATCTGGGTCATCGCCCGGGCTTCGCGCTCGAACCGAGCGCAGATGTCCTCCGACGCCAGCAATTCCTGCTTAAGCACCTTGAGGGCCGCCACGGTCCCCGTCGCCGCCCGCGTCGCCTGGTACACCCGGGCCATCCCCCCTTCCCCCAGCAGCGGGCCCACTTCGTATTCTCCGAAGCAGGTCCCCTCCAACGCACCGGGTCGCGCCGCCGCCAATCCGCGCTGGCGACGCTCCAGCACCGCGCGCAGGTCCTCCAGCAGCGTCACCGTATCGGTGAGCGCGGCGAAGCGGGCCTTGCACGTCGGGCAGGTCTGGGCGTGCTCTTGGAGCGCGGCGGCGGCCTCGGAGGGCAGGTCGCCGTGGCTGTACTGCTCAAGTTGTGCGTCGCTCGGGCAGTTCGGCATCGGACGCATCCGGCTCCTCAAATGGCGCGGTCCATTGGCGCAGGGCCTCCAGAACGCGACTCTTGTAGACGTAGACACTGGAGGGCGAAAGGTCGAGGTCTTTCGCCACCTGCTCCACCGGCTGGCGCTGCACGGCGTAGCGCATGAAGGCCTCGTAGACTTTCTCCGGCAGTTCCTTTTGGAGGGATTTCAGGGCCTCCCCGAGCAGGGCGTAGCGCCATTCCTGCTCCCAGATCAACTGGTCGGCTTCGGCATGCGGATCCTCTAATTGGGCCAGGGGGTTGACGCCCGAGTCCCGGTCGATCATCTGCGCCCGTGACGGCCGGAAGCGTGCCCGGTGGGCGGTGAGGGTCTGCCGCCGGGCGACCCCGAAGAGCCACGACCTGAACCGCCCTTTTTCGGGCCGGTAGATGCCCTTCTCCAGCGCGGCCTGGGCGATGAGGATGATCTCCTGGGTGACATCATCAGCGTCCGCGTCGGGCAACCCGAGTCGCCGGACAAAAGCCGAAATCATCGGGGCGTAAATGCCGTAGAAGTCTACCCAGGCCTGCCGGTTGCGGGCGTCGCGCACCGCCCAAAGCAGGTTGGATTGGGTGGTATCCAAGCCGCCTCCTTTCGGGTGCCTCAGGAAAGGATCGTCCGGTAGGTCGGGCTCCGCCCGACGCTGGACCGTCCGGTAGGTCGGGCTCCGCCCGACGGCTGGGCTCTCTGCATTTTAGCCCCTTCCGAAGCTCATAACCAGCGCTCCAGCCGATGC
>JAZDKM010000040.1:0-25768 GCA_043803085.1 Planctomycetota bacterium | reverse complement strand
GGCAGCGACAAGGTGGCGTTCCGTTTCCAGGTTGACCCCGACACGTCGAATCCGACGAACCAAGCCTTCATGGATGCGTTGGACACGACTCCTGCGACCAAGCCCTACCTGACGATCAACACGGCGGTGTTGCCTTGTGATTCCGACGGCGACGGGGACGTGGACCTGGTTGACTACGCCGCTTTTGTACCGTGCATCAGCGGTCCGAGCACCGTAGCCGCGCCGGGTTGCGGCATCTTCGACGTGGATGCCGACAGCGATGTTGACCTCCGCGATTTCGGCTCTTTCCAGTACTATTTAGGCGTCACACATCCCTGAATTCCTGGTCCTCTCAAATCCGAGAGTGCGGCTGGATAAGGCTTCCCGTTCGAGGGAATGGGCCCACAGTCCCGAGCCGGGCCAGACGGTGCCCTTCTGCACGTAACTACCTAGCACAACAAGAGTAAAGCAACGGCGTACGTCGTGGTTCTGCAAGCCCAGGCTCCACCGATGACCGATGGCATGGCTATTGCTCGTTGCGCAGTACGGACAGATTGTGTCAGCGGTGGCCGTGCGCGTTCTCGGTCCTGCCGGCACGACCCTGAGGAGAAAACGGGAGAAGACTCATGGTTGCCAGTTGCCTCGTCACGCTCGCGGCGCTCACGTTCGGTCAAACCTCAAGCCTGACACACATGGATACGTTCACCCAGGATCTGCAGTTCCCCGGGAGGCTCGCGCCAGCCCCGGGTGGGGGGGTGTACGTGACCGACCAGCCCTCCGGGCAGGTCATACATTATGATGCCGGCGGCGGGGTGGTCGCGGTGCACGCGATTCCCGAGTTGCCGGTCGGGATCGGGGTGCATCCGACCAATGGCAAAATCTTCGTTTCAAGATTGGACGGGGCGGTCGGGATTTACGACGCCTCGTTTGCTTTGGTGGGGACGCTGAATCCCGCGCCCTTCACGATGGATGCTCCGAACGACATCGCCGTCCATTCAGGTACGGGAGAAGTGTACGTGACGGATAGCGAGGCCCATCGCGTATTGGTCTTCGATGGCACCACCGGGGCGCTGCTGCGGCTGTGGGGCACCGCGGGCACGGGGTTGTCCCAGTTTGAGTCCCCCCAGGCCATCGCCGTCGATTCTGCGTTAAACCGCGTCATCGTAACGGACGTGGACAACTTCCGGGCTCAGATTTTCACTACTGCCGGGACGCTCGTGGTCAAGTTCGGCTACCGCACGCTGTATGTAGGCAGCACTCAGGTGGCGTGGTTTGCCCGCAGTGAGGGCGTGGCGGTGGATTCCTGCAGCAACATCTACATTGCCGATGCGCTGATGGGCACCATCCGCGTGTTCGACCGCACCGGGCGGGAGATTGATTCGGGATATGTTCCGCCGGTAACCTACGGCACGGGCCCCGGCCAGTTGCGGCTGCCTTGCGACGTCCTCATCGAGAACGGCAAGCTCTTCGTGGCCAGTACGAACAACTCGGCCGTGGAAGTGTTCGACGTGACCTGCTCAGCCCGGGCGCGCGGCGCCCGCGGGGCGGGCTCAGCCAAACCCTTGGGGGGAGCGGTTGAGGTGGATGCGGAGCCGGTCGCCAAGCGGCCGTATGTGGACAATCCGTTCGATATTGTGGCCGCGATGACCGCCGGTACTTACGCCAGGAAACTGGATGTGAACCTGGATGGCAAAGTGGATCACACCGACCTGGAGTTGGTCGTGGCCTACTTTGGGGCCGCAACCGTCGACGATTTCGTCGGTGAGGACGGCGGAACCCGCGACACCTACCCGTATCCGCTCCAGCCTCCACACATGCTCGACATTCCCAACCTGTGTGGTCGCTGCCACTCCATGGACGGCGCTCCAGGCGGGATGCTTACCTCTTGGGGGCAGGAGAACCTGTGCCTGTCCTGCCATACGTCGTCAGGCCGGGCGATGGGTGCCCCGATCGGCGGCGTGGAGCATGCGAATTCGCACCCCTGGGGCATGGCGGCGAGCACGAATGGCGTACCCGGTCCTGCTCCGGGTAGCGAGATGGCTCTGCGTCTGGACAACGGGAACGTTCGCTGCGGCACGTGCCATAACCCGCACGAAACAGAGTTCGAGGGCGCGGAGTATCTGCGTGGCTCGATCCTGGACGGCGATGTTTGCGCCCAGTGCCATACCCAGGTGGCGGAGTGGCAGATGGCCGGCCACTCGGACGAGGAAGGCGAAGCATGGGTGCACTATGACTGGACGCAATCGAGCCGTGCCGCATGCCGGCGGTGCCACACAGGCAATGGCTACATCGACTTCTCGAACGGCGTTCCGCAGGCCCAGCAGAACGGTGCATTCCGGGTGTTGGATTGCGTGGTCTGTCACGCGACCCACGGCAAGCCGCAGGAAGATGAGTTGCTGCGGATTTACGACACGGTGACCCTCCCCGCCAACGGACCGGATGTGGTCCTGACGGACGTCGGGGCGATGGCCACCTGCATGGCGTGCCATAACGGGCGGTACGCACCGGAAGATACGGGGATCACGCCGCACTATTTGTTGGGTGGCGTGATGCTGGAGGGGATGAACGGGATCGACTTCGGATACACCTTGCTAAGTTCGCCGCACGCTACGCTAGCCAACTGCATCGACTGCCACATGGGGCCGACCCCCGCGGAAGGTCAGCCGGGCGCCGGGAAGGTCGGCGGGCACACGTTCCACGTGAAAGTGAACGACGCGAGCGATCCGGACTTCGGGTTTGAGAACATTGCGGCGTGCAACACGGAGGCCTGCCACGGGTCGACGGGCCGCAGCCCAGACCCGCTGCTGACGACCATCAACCGGACGGCGTTCGGCGATTACGACGGCGACGGGACCATCGAAGGCGTCCAGGATGAAACGCGCGGGTTGAGCGACCTGGTCTTGGCCGAGATTCTCGCCAAGGGGGCGGTCCAATTGACGGGGTACCCCTACTGGGTCACGACCGGCGTCGCACCGGAGAACCTGGTGCTGGTGCAGGACGCGATCTGGAACTGGCAGTACAACCATAACAGCGGCGATGACGGCATCCACAATACCGCGTATGCCGTCGGGCTGTTGCAGGTGACTTACAGGGCACTGACCGGCGCGGACGTGGCCGGCGCCTTCTTGCGGTACGAGACGCCGATCACCTCGCTGGCGAGCACCATCGTCGAGATCACCAGCGTCAACGGCGGCGCTCCCGTCCAGCCCGGGGGAACGTTCACGGTGAACTTCACGGTCGAAGATGACGCCGGCGTGGCCATCCCCAAGGCCTCGCTGAACCGTTTGCGGATCTACGTCTCCGGTCCGTCGTATAACTATCAGCGGGCAGCGCCAATCGATTCGACTCTGGCCAACTTCACCCAGAACCCCGACGGATCGTACACCTATACGAGGCCGACGGCGTTCCCCACGGTCTACTCGGCCCCGGTGAACGATTCGCCGGCCTTCGGACCTGCTGACGGTGAGTTGACGGGTCAGCCGCTGCTGGACGGTACTTATACGGTTCTGATCGAGGCGCGCCGCGCCTTCGGCACGGTGCAGAAAGCCGGTGACGCCACCTTCGATTGCGTGGTGGCGAATGATCCGGGGAGCCCGCCGGCACTGGACCCGAGGCAAGTGGTGCTGCGCGACGTCTGCAACAACTGCCACAACAACTTGCAACTTCACGGCGGTGGCCGCTTCGCGGTCGCCGGCTGCGTCGTCTGCCACAACGCAGGTGCCGAGGACCTCATCACGAATCCGGCCTCCACGCCGGGCGTGACCATCAACTTCGGCGACATGATCCACCGCATCCACCGCGGGTCCGACCTGCCCCGGGTGGCGGCGACGACCAACAGCGCCGACCCGTACCTCTACGAGTTGGTCGGCTACGGGTCCAGCTTCCACGACTACTCGGAGGTCGGTTTCCCCGTCATTCCGGCCGGCGTGATGGAATGCGATGCTTGCCACGCCGGGGCGGCCCAGGCGGACAACATCTATGACGAGGGGATCAAGCGAGCTAACTGCGCCACATGCCACGATGACCTCAGCTTCACGCTGGGTACGGTGCTGGATACGGCCAACCCATCGGTGTCGGGCGGATTGCTGACCGAGGCCGATCTGACCAACCCGACCTACCGCGTGTTCCCGGGCGGCGCGAACCACACCTTCCCGGACGACACTCTGTGCGTACTCTGCCACGGTCCGGGCATGTACGCCGAGGCCGAAGAGGCCCATCGGCACACGACCGATCCGGCTGCGGAGGGCACCCAGCCCGTCGTCGAGATCGTCGGCGTGAGCGGAGCGACCAGCGGCGGTGGGACGTACTTCCAAGCGGGCGACTTCCCGGCGGTGACGTTCAAGCTTCGCAACAGCACGACCAATCCTCTGCAGTTGGTCCCGGGTAACAAGTCGGTGATGGACCGGATCGAGGTCATCTTCGCCGGGCCGACGAACCTGTACCAGAACATCATTCCGGCCGTTCGGCCGTGGAACAACGGAAACCTGGGCGTCCCGGCCCTCAACTGGGTGGACAACTTCCTGGTGGATGGGACCTACACGTACATCTCGACAACTGCGCTGCCGGCCAACTACCCGGCCCAGTTGAACACGATCGGCGATCCGCCAGGCGACCAGTTGTTCCCCTTTGCGGAGGGCTGGGGCCAGCTCTACACGGCGGCCGGCACGCCGCTGGATGCGGGTACCTACACGGTCTTCATGTACGGCCGGCGGTTGACACCCACGCTTCAGCAGCGCGAGCCCGCCCTGTCCGACACCTTTGACTTCGCGTTCGGTGCGGCCGGACCGATCGAGCCCTACGCCGGCACGGTCGAGAGCGCGAGCTGCAACGCTTGCCATGGGGTCCTGGCGTTCCACGGCAACGCCCGCGAGGGCGTGAAAACTTGCCTAGCGTGCCACACGGCGGGAACGCAGGATGGCGGGACCGACGAGAGCGTGGACTTGCGCATCATGGTCCATAAATTGCACAACGCCCGGAACCTCTATGAGGTCACCTCGGGCGGGGCCTACGAGATGAACGGCAACAGCGGCATCTCCGACTTCAGCCACCTGCTCATCTCGTCTATGCCGGGTGAGGCGGCCGAGTGCCACGAGTGCCACACCACTGACGCCTGGAAGAACCCGCCGGAGCGCCCCAACATGCGGACGTGGATGGTGGCCTGCACCTCGTGCCACGACGCGCCTGAGACGGCGACGCACGTCGGGGCGGCAACAGCGGACGGCACCTTCACCGAAGCCTGCGCCGCCTGCCACGGTCCAGGAACGCCGTGGTCGGTCGAACGGGTCCACAAGTCGCCATAGCAGAGGACTGGTGAATTGCGGCAACAAGACGGCGGGAGTGCCTTCCGGCGCTCCCGCTCTTTTTTCCGCCACGGGGTCATGCGGCGGTCAAGCTTCCTCGAACATCCCCGCTGACGGACAGTACCTGGCCACCGAGCACTCCCGGCACTTGGGTTTCCGTGCGGCGCAAACCACTCGGCCGTGCCGGATCATCGCGTGCCCGAAAGAGGTCCAGTCCCCACGGGGGATCAGTTCCATCAGGTCGTTCTCGATCTTCACCGCGTCTTTCGAGTTCTTGCTTCGCCAAGTGAGGGCCATCCGATCGGCCAGCCGCCCGACGTGCGTATCCACCACAACACCCTCGTTGCGACCGAACCACGTACCCAGCACAACGTTGGCGGTCTTGCGGGCGACGCCGGGTAACTGGATCAACTCCTCCATGGTGCCCGGAACTTCGCCGCCGAACCGCTCCCCGATCAGACGGCAGGCTCCTTGGATGGACTTCGCTTTCTGCCGGAAGAAGCCGGTCGAATGGATTTCCTGTTGGAGGGCTTCCAGGTCGGTTGCGGCGAAGTCTCGAGCCGATCTGTACTTCTTGAACAGGCTCGGTGTCACCTTGTTAATGGTCTCATCGGTCGATTGGGCCGACAGAATCGTCGCCACCAGGAGTTCCAGCGCGCTCCTGTGGTGCAGGGCGCAGGTCACGTCGCCGTAAGTTTTGCGCAGGCCGGCCACGATCTTCTTGGCCCGCTTTTTCCGCCCGGCCAACGACTCAGCGGTCTTTGGACTTGTCATAGATGGACATCACGCACACAGTTGACATTTCGCGCGGGCGTAGCCCGCACCGGCTTGCTCTGCGAGCTGCGAAATCTCAAGGGGAGCCCTGGATCAGCGGGACGCAGAACCCACAAGTTAGGGCCTTTGCCCGCATGATTCATGAGCCCTTGGGCGGGATTCTTCTCTGACCTATTTTCCGGGGCCAAAATCGACCTTGGGGGCCGTCTTGGCTTCTTCAGCCGTCTTGAAGTATTCCGCCTCGCCGACTCCGGCCCAGCCCGCGATCATGCGGCCAAAGAACTTGCGCCGGTAGGTGTTTAACTCTCTCACCGCGTCGTTGTACCGCTTTCGCTCGACCGCGATCCGGTTCTCGGTGCCTTCCAACTGGACCTGGAGATTCATGAAGTTCTGATCGGCCTTCAACTCGGGGTAGGCCTCGCGGATCACCAGGAGCCTGGAGAGCGCGCTTTCGAGCGCGTTGGCCGCCTGGACCTTCTCGGCCCGGCCGCCGGCCCCGGTATAGGCCGCGCGGGCCGAGGCGATATCGTCAAAGACCCCTTTCTCGTGCGCGGCGTACCCCTTGACCGTCTCGACCAAGTTGGGGATCAGGTCGAAACGTCTCTGCAACTGGTTCTCGACCTGGGCCCAACCGGCATCCACCGCTTCCGAGAGGGCCACCACGTGGTTGTATCCGCTGACCATGCAGCCGCCCACGATCACGATGGGCAGCAACAGCGCCCCAAGGATCAGCAACACTTTACCCGCCCATGATCCGCCCGATCGACCGTTCATCATTTTGGCTCCACAGGCTGCGCAGAACGCAGCCGACATCGCATTATTGTGCCCGCATCCTGGACAAGGTTTGCCATTACCAGCCGCCACTTGCACCACCTCCCCCGAACGACCCGCCGCCTCCGCTGAAGCCACCACCACCAAAACCGCCGCCGAATCCCCCAAATCCGCCGCCGCCCCAGGAGGAGTGGCGACGGTTGAGGTTGCCCAGGCTCATGCCCAACAGGAAGGGCCAGCCCCATCCGCTCAGCCCGCGGCGTCGCCCGAGCGAACTGAAGATAAGCACCACCGCCAAAACCGGTATGACGCAGGAACACAACCCACTTGTGGCGGCACGCATCTGGCGTCCGGCCGCCGCAGACGTACGCCGGGCGAGTTGCGGAGCCTCCAGCCCGGCGATCTGGACGCCGTATTCCTTCGCGATGGTCTCGGCGATCTCCCGCGTCGCCAAGGAGAGTCCCTCTCCGAATTGCCCGCGCTTGAAATAAGGTACGAAGTAGGCCCGGGCGACGTTCGCGCAATAGGCATCCGGCAACGCGCCCTCCAGGCCGTAGCCGACTTCGATGCGATACTTCCGGTCCGCCACGGCTACGACGATCAACACGCCGTTGTCCTTGCCTGTCCGGCCGATGCCCCATTTCTGGGCGAGATCAAGGGCGAACTCCTCGATGGGCAGGCCGCCGGTGGTGTCTACGGCAAGCACCCATACCTGGGCGGTGGTCTGGCGCTCGAGTTCCGTCAGAAGCGCATTGAGTTGCTGTTCGATGGGGGACGAAATGACCCCGGCATAGTCGGCCACCGGCGCGGCGGGATGGGGCAGAGCGCCCGCGTAGCTCGGCACCGGCACGCTCAGAAACACGATCGCCGCTAGAAGACATCGGGAAAACGTAGTCCGTCCCCCACCCTCGGAGAGGGTGGGGCACGCGGCGCGGTCAGGGTAGCAAGCGTTTCTAGACCGATAACCCATCGACGTAGTCCGTCAGCGCCAGCACACTGTCGTACAACGACCGCAAAGCGAAGAAGTCGATCGACCGGGCCCCCGCGAGCGCCGGCTGCAAGCCCGAAAGGTCCACGCCGCAGACCTTCGCCGCGGATTCAACGATGCCGGCCGCTGCGGCGGGGACGGTTTTATCGTGCAGCCACAGTACCGCACGGAGCAGCAGCAACGTGTGCTCGGCGGCGGCCCAGTAGATCTCGGCGAGCCGCTTGTCCCGCCCCCCGGCGGTCAGAATGTCCTGCCGCAGGTGGATGATGGCGCGTTTGAGTTCGCGCTCCAGTTGCAGCCGCACGTGAGTCCGGTCGAACTTCAGGGGTGCGAAGTAGTCCTCGCCGAGAACGTTGAGGTGCCGGTGCTGAATGTCCAACAGCTCGATGGGGAATACGTCCAACGAGGCCGCGATGTATTCCGGGCTCATGAGCAGGGGGGCCTGGATGCCCAATCGGCCCAGAGCCGGGCCTTGAGCGCCCAGCTCCCGGACGAAGTCGAGCCGCACGTCGTCGAGCACCACCACATTCTGGATGAGCGCCGGTTTGCCCGCGCGGGCCGCTTCCCCGGCCGCCCCGAACAGGCTCACGGCCCGCAAGCGTTCGCCGGCCAGGGCCTGCAACAGGGCCAAGTACTCCTGGACCGGCCCTTGCAGCCTGGAGGGCAGTTGGGTGACATCTGTGGGCAAATCCGTCTCCTCGCAAGCCTAAGAGTGTGTGTGAGAAGGTTTCCTCACTGCCTACTGCCTCTTGCCTCCGGTGCAGGTTATCGCTCGGACGCCTACCTGTCGATTCCCGGTCCCATCTTATACCTGCCGCACGAGGCCTGCGCTGTTATAATCTCATGCGAATTGTGGAACGGGGTGCCGTGTGCACACCATGAAGGCTGTACTCGCCCAACTCGATCCCGTCGTCGGCAATATCGACGGCAACACCGCCAAGATCATCGACGGCATCAGACGGGCGCGCGACGCCTCGGCCGACCTGGTCGTGTTCGCCGAGTTGGTGATCACCGGCTATCCGCCGCGTGATCTACTGTTCAATGACAACTTCGTCGAGCGCAATCTGGAGGCTCTGGACCGCATCATCGCCGCCACCGAGGGCCTCAGCGCCATCGTCGGCTACATCCAGCCCAATACCACCGGCCAGGGCAAGCCCCTGCACAACGCGGCGGCGCTCATCGTGGACAGGACGCTGGCGGGCACGCACCTCAAGGCCCTGCTGCCCACCTACGACGTGTTCGACGAGCACCGCTACTTTGAGCCGGGGCGGGGATTCGACGTCCACCCGATCCCGACGGCAGCCGGCCCCCGCAAACTCGGCCTGACCATCTGTGAAGACCTCTGGAACAACCAGCAGTTTTCCGGACGATCCATCTACCCCACCGATCCGGTGGAGACGCTCGTCCGTGCAGGCGCGGACCTGCTGGTCAACCTGTCGGCCTCGCCTTACTGGCATCAAAAGCAGCAGTTGCGCGCGGACATCTTCGGCCGCCAAGTGCGCGAGCATCGCGTGCCGCTGCTGTACGTGAATCAGGTCGGCGGCAATGACGACCTGATCTTTGACGGCGGCAGCGCCGCGTTCGCGCCCGACGGCTCGATGATTGCCCAGGCGGCCGCGTTCGAGGAGGACTTCCTGCTGGTCGATCTCGCGTCGCCGGGCAGCAACCGCGTCACGCCCTACCCCGAAGGCGTGGCCGCCATCCACCGGGCCCTGGTCATGGGCACGCGCGACTACGTCAACAAGTGCGGGTTCAAAGAGGTGCTCATCGGGTTGTCCGGCGGCATCGACTCGGCCGTCACCGCCGTCATCGCCGCCCAGGCTCTGGGGCCGGAGCGCGTGCACGGCGTGGCCATGCCCTCGCGCTACAGTAGCGACCACAGCCTGCGCGACGCTGCGGCTTTGGCGCGTAACCTGCGCATCGACTATCGGGTGATCGAGATCGAAGGCCCGCACCAGGCGATGGAGGCGGCGCTGGCCCCGCATTTCGCCGACCGGCCGCCGGGCATCGCGGAAGAAAACGTCCAGGCCCGCGTACGCGGCAACATTCTCATGGCCTTGTCCAACAAGTTCGGCTGGCTGCTGCTGACCACCGGGAACAAGAGCGAGGTGGGCGTCGGATACTGCACGTTGTACGGCGACATGTGTGGCGGACTGGCCGTCATCAGCGACGTACCCAAGACGATGGTTTACCAACTCGCCCGGTACATGAACGAGTCCTTCGGCCGCGAGTTGATCCCCCTCGGCAGCATCACCAAGCCGCCGTCGGCCGAGTTGCGGCCCGATCAGGTCGATCAGGATTCCCTGCCGCCCTACGACTTGCTCGATCAAATTCTGTATCTGTACGTCGAGCAGGAGCAGTCGGTGAGTACGATTGTGGCCGCCGGCTTCGACGAGCGGACGGTGCGTGATGTAGCCCGCATGGTGGACCTGAACGAGTACAAGCGCAAGCAGTACCCGGTCGGCCTGAAGGTCACCTCCCGCGCCTTCGGGACGGGCCGCCGCATGCCCATCGCGGCCAAGTACATATGACGAAAAAGGAGTCAGGAGTCTCTTGTACGAAGCACCCTTCCAGCCGTTCCGGCAAAAGATTCCTGACCCCTTTTTCCGCGGCCGAAGATTCGGACGGAGCGTGGGCCGCCACTTGGGGAGCTGGGGAAGACGAAGATTCGGTTGGTGGCATGCCTAAGCCCGCCGCAGGCGGGCGCGGGCATGTCTCACGGTGCGTGGGCATGACGTTTCCCCATGCCCGCGCTGCGCTTGGGCATGCCACTCTGCCGTGGTGCACGGCAACAAGCAGGGCCGGCTGGCATCCAGGCACGACGAACGATGCCGGGACTTGACTGGCAAGGACCCCGCGGCCACGATGTCAACCGTGCGGAACAGGGAAGACCGGTCACACGAATAGTTAGGGACTTCAGGAGTCGCGAATGTCGGAGTTGACTTGGCTGGAGGGGTACTCGGGGCAAACCGTTGAGCAATTGCTCGCGCTCGAAGGCACACACCGCATCGACTCGTTGGTCCTTGCGTTCGAGGAGGCCCTCGACCAGAAAGCGGCGCGCGCCGGCGCGCAGAGCTTGACGGACGAGGAGCACATCGTGTTGGCGGTCGAGGCGTTGGAGCGCGAGGTCAACAACGGCGGCTACGACCAGTTTCTTGTCAACTCCTCACGAGAGTTCGCGCCGGTCATCGTGGGTGCGCTGCAGTGCATCGGATGTGCTCGAACGGCTGACATTACCCAGAAGGCGCTGCAGGCGCTTCACCTCTCCGTGGTCACCGTCGACGCGATCGAGGAGCTCATCTGCACCGATGATCCCGATCGGAGCGAGATTCTGGCGGACTGCGACCGGGAGTACTTCGAAAGTTCGGAGGACATTGAAGGCCAGCTCTTCGAATTCATCAAGGTGAACAAGAGCAGAATCAGGCCCTAACGAACGCATGCAGCGGAGCCGGCCCCCAGTTCTTGTTTGTTCCGAGGTCTGCTCCGCTGGTAGAGTTTTCCGGTTGTTCGTGGGTCTGCTCGCTTTCGTGGGGGCCGGCCCGTTGATGCTCGGCGTTAGCAGCAACAAATGGAGGCCACGACCCATGCCGGTGATTGCGCGATTCTACGGCATCCTGATCAAGATGTACTTCAGCCAGAGCGAACACGGAATCCCGCATTTTCATGCGATTTACGGCGAGTTCAACGCCGTCTTCGCCATCGGGACGCTGGAGATGCTGGAAGGCGATCTGCCGATCAGATGCCAGCGGCTGGCGAAGGAATGGGCTACGCTCTACCAAAAGGAACTCCTTGATATGTGGAGCCGTCAAGAGTTCAGACAACTGCCAGGTCTGGAGTGAATCGACGATGCAAGGAGCACCACGCATCAAGAGCGTGACCGCAATCGGGAGCTCGGAGCTTCTTGTGTGCTTCGAGAACGGTGTCGAAAAGACCTACGACTGCGAACCTCTCCTCGCCCGGCCGGAGTTTCACTTGCTCAAGGTTCCCGCCTTGTTTCGCGCCGTGAGAGTGGACGCCGGCGGCTACGGGATTTCCTGGAACGATGACCTGGACCTGAGCGAGCACGAGCTCTGGACCAATGGGAAGCCTGCTGCTAACCAGACGCTGGAGCGGACGCGGAGACATGGCGCCATCTAATCACGAAAAGGGCGTAGTCATTCCGCGACGAACCGCAAGTTCGACGGACGACAAGGCGGCGGGCTTCATCCGTGAACTGGGCCTGCTGGATTCGGCCATGATCGTCGCCGGGTCCATGATCGGCTCGGGGATTTTCATCGTATCCGCGGACATCGCGCGACAGGTCGGTTCGGCCGGTTGGCTCCTCCTGGCGTGGGTCGTCACCGGATTGTTGACCGTCGCGGCGGCTCTGTCGTACGGCGAGCTGGCGGCCATGATGCCCAACGCGGGCGGGCAATACGTCTATCTGCGCGAGGCACATTCGCCGCTCTGGGGATTCCTCTACGGCTGGTCGCTGTTCCTGGTCATTCAGACGGGCACGATCGCGGCAGTGGCCGTCGGTTTCGCCAAGTACCTGGGCGTGCTGGTGCCCACCATCTCCCCGACCGCCTGGATCGTAAAACCAGTTAATCTATCGACGGCTTACGCGCTGAGCCTCTCCCGGCAGCAGGCCGTGGCCGTCCTGTTGATTGTCGGACTCACCTACGCCAGCACTCGCGGCATCCGGCTCGGCAAGATGATCCAGAACGTGTTCACGTCGGCAAAGACGCTGGCCCTGTTCGCGCTCCTCCTGGTCGGCATCCTGGTGGGGCGCAACGCCGAGGCGCTGACGGCCAACTTCACTGACTGGTGGACGCCGCGTGAGGTGGCGACGATCCGGCCGGACTTCTCGTTTGTTCCGAGCGTCTCGGCGGCCGGAGGAGCATGGGGCCTGCTGGTCGCCTGTTGTGTGGCCCAGGTGGGTTCACTTTTTGCCGCGGATGCCTGGAACAACATTACCTTCACGGCCGGCGAGGTGAAAAACCCGCGGCGAACCATACCGCTGGCTTTGGCCGCCGGCACCGGCCTGGTGATCACCTTGTACGTGTTGGCGAACGTCGCCTACCTGGTGACGCTGCCCCTGCCCAAGATTCAGCACGCAACGGACGATCGGGTGGCCACCGCGGCCCTGGAAACCATGATGGGGGGCTGGGGCGCGACGGTCATGGCCGTCGCTATTGTCATCTCGACCTTCGGGTGCAACAACGGACTGATCCTGAGCGGGGCGCGCGTCTACTATGCGATGGCGCGCGACGGTCTGTTCTTCAAGGCAACCGGCAAGCTGAACGACCGGCACGTGCCGGCCGTGGGCTTGGTGCTGCAGGGCGTCTGGGCCGCGTTGCTGGTTTTGCCCCGGACGCGGCTGCGCGATGCGGCGGGACAGCCCCTCCTCGACGCGACCACCGGACTCGAGCAGTACGGCAATCTGTATAGCAACCTGCTTGACTACGTCGTGTTCGCCGTGCTCATCTTCTACGCCCTGACCATTATCGGCCTGTTCGTGCTGCGCCGCACGCGGCCCGACGCCGAACGGCCGTACCGGGCAATCGGGTATCCGGTCATCCCCGCGCTCTACGTGGTCGCCGCGACCCTCATCATGCTCGTGTTGATCGTGTATAAGACCCAGACCACCTGGCCCGGCCTGCTCATCGTGCTTACGGGCATCCCGGTGTACTTTGTCTGGCGGAAGGTCGGCACCGCGCAGCCCGAGTAGGGTCGTGGCTTGTTCCCGGCGCGTCAGGTAGCGTCGGAGCTTGTCCCCGGCGCTCGGCGTGACCTGTGCCGCGTACAAGGGGTCACGCTACGCATGATTGCCCGAAGTCCCCCCGTATCTGATAAGCAACGCAAGCCTGAACGTTCCCACACTTCGAGAATCCGCGATGGGCAAGGATACATGTACCCTCGCAAACGAGGTGGGCCGCCGGCTCATGGAGCACCGCTGGACACCTTCGTTCCCGGCTCGGGCTTGGCCGCCTTGCGGTGACGGAGCTCCTCGGCGAGGGCTTTGATTTTGGTCAGATCGCGCTGCATCTCACTCCACCCATACCACATGGCGTAGTCGGGGTTGGCGTGAAACGTTCCTTGAAACGCCCGCATGCGATGCTCGAGAAACATCACGAACAAGTCTTGCTCGATCACGGTCGGGGCGTCGTGGAAGGTCAGGAGATCGGGGAACGGATACGCGTAATTCTTCGGCTTCTCCACGATCCCATCCTTGTACAGAGCGGCCACGGTGCGGATACCTTCGGCCATCAGCCGGTCTGCTTCCCGGATCATGGCATCGCCTTTTTCCAGCTCGGCCTTGGCAAAGTGCCCCGAGTGGCATTGGCGGCAGGTTTGGAGCATTTTGTCACGTTCGGCCTGCCAATCCTCCTGGGTCAGCCGGGCCACGTCGGCGGCCTTCACCACTTCCAGGCGTGCGGTGGGTTTCCCATCAGGGTCGAGTACGCCAAGGGCCTGAAGAACGGTCGCCCGGTCTGCGGCCCACTTCGCGTCGTCAGGCATGGGCAGGCGGACCGCCAGAAAGCCCCACGCGGTCCTGACCGCGTGGTCGCCGCTCTGCATGTGACCGGTCTGGCAAGTCGGCGCGGACGCGGAATCCGGCAGGGCACCGCCGCGCTTCAGCCCGTGCCGCACCCCGTGCTTGGACGCCGAATACATCTCCCATTGCGGGTGATCGAAGCCCATGTGACAGGTCTGACAGGCCTCCGGTTGGCGCGCCTCCGCTACCGAGAAGAGATGGCGGGTGTGACAGGCGTCGCACGAGGCGAGCCCGAACCCGGAACCGTCCCGCTTTAACGCCTTGATCTCGTCCTCGGTCTTCAGGCCGAGCTTGTGGCACCCGCCGCAGCCCTTCATGCCCTCCATCATCGCCATCGGCTGCCAATGGGCCGTGGGCATGGCCTTCATGGCCGCCCAAGCCGCCGCGTGCTTACCTTTTTTGAACTGCGCCACCTGCTCCTCGTGGCACTCGGCGCACGTCTCGGGGGTGGGGATGCGCACCTTGGCCACGTCCTCGGCTGAAGTGTGCGCGTCACCATGACACTCTGCGCATCCGACGTTCGACGCCTCGTGTTTGCTGGCCCGCCAATCGTTGACGATACCGGGCGTCACTTTTTCGTGGCAAGTGGCACAGTCTGCTACCGGTGTCTCGGTCTTCTGACTCACCAAGACGACCGCAATAAGGCTAGTGAGCATGAACATATCAGATACCTCCTCCTCTATCGTGCTAACAGGCTGGAACGCCTGTCCCGCAGCCAACTCCTTTTGTCAGTGCCTTTAGCCTACTGGTTTTCGGTGTGTTTCGCAAAATCCACCCGTGCAAAGTCTGGGGCCTGCCGACATAATTCGCACGGGGAAGAGCGTCGTGTCGGCGCCGCGATGCGCAGCCATCGGAGACGCGCGTTGGAAGTCGCTAGGGACCAACCTGGACCTCGGCCGGGGGCATGCACCGGTTCGCGCGTGCGCCCGCTGACCCTCCGACTGGTGCTGGCGCTCGCGCTCTTCCCTATCGTACCGACCAGCACATTTCTGCTAACCACGGCGATTAAAGACTACTGGATCTCTAAGCCGAACTGGTTTGACGATCTCCAGTTCTGGATGCTTTCAGCTACCGTGGCTACGACGCTGATCAGCCTGTGGATTTGGAGGGCGTGCGTGGCCTGGACGGCGGGTCGGTACGCGGGGACGGTCGTCGCCACCACGATTCCGATCGCCCAGGTGCTCTGGTGGCATCCGTTCTGGCCGGTGGGCTGTGTGACCGACGACGTTTTGAGAGTGTGTCAAAACACGGGCTTGGTGGGCCTGTGGATCTGGCTGACCGTGTGGGTCTGGTGGGGCTGGCGAAGGTTTCGCATCGAGGGACGCCGGAGAATACGTATGTCCGACTTCGCGAAACGCGTGGTGTTGTCTTTCGGGGCCGTACCGATCATCGTTGCCGGCTACGTGATTACCTTCATCTTCCTCGACGATGTGCTCTGGCAACGCGAGGATATTCTCCGGTTATGCAGCGATCTGCTCGGTTGCGCGGTCGACACGGTCCTCCTGGGGATGCTGTTGTGGACACCGCAACATTTGTGTACGCGGCAGCAACGCATGGTCGGATATGTAATTCTGCTTCTAGTGGCGGGCGCTATGTTCTCAGCACGGGGTGCGCTGGTGACGCCATTCTCCCATGCTGCCCTTTTCGCCTTGATCAATACCATCTGGGCTTTCACGGCCGTGGTGATATGGTGTTTGATCTGGCGTGCGACGGTCGATTGGTCGTGGCCGGTACGTCTGCGAACCGCGGTCGTCGCCTGCATCTTCGTTGGGATCGCCTTCTTGTCGCCTCAGGTTCCCGCGGCCGAGGATTGGGGTCTGTTCTGCGTGCTCCCAGCCATGGCCTGGGGTGGGTGGATGATCGCTACGATGCTGTTGTGGCGGTTTCGCAAAACCGGTCTGCCCGCACGGATCGAGGAATCCCTGCGGTGCCCGTCGTGTGCCTACAGTTTGAAGGGGCTCTACGGTACCCGCTGCCCCGAGTGCGGCGAACAACCGACGCTCGATGAATTGTTCGCCGCCGTAGTTGGCGCGGATGATGCATGACAAGGCTGTTCGCGTCGCTACCACACCTTATCGTGCCAGCGGGGCCTTGAGGATCGGCAGCTTGTCATGCTCCTGCTCGATCTTGGAAAGTTCCAACTCCGAGAACAACACTGATGGGGCGACGATAGTTGAGGGCGGCGTGGCCCCGCCCATGCCGAAGGCGACGTAGTTGTAGACGGCCGGTGCATCACCCGCGCCTGTAATTTTCTTGAGGGCCGCGACCTCCGCCTGACCGAATTCGCAGCCGCGGAAGGGTTCCTCGTGCCCGTCGGACACGTACACCTTATAGGCGACGACGGGGTCGCCGATGCCGCCACCGCGGCCCTGCTGAAGACGCATGAAAAAAGAGAACATCTCAGACCGGCTGGCCCCGAGAGCGGTGGATTTGACCGAGGCGATGCGCACGGCGTATTCCAGTCCTTCCTCTTTGGCGGCTTGGATCAAGGCGGCTTTGAGGTCGCGGTCGGACAGGCCGTTGTCATCTTTGACGAACAGGCAGCCCACGGCGGCCTGCGGTTCGGACGCGTTCGGTGCCCGGCGGGCGTGCCCGTTGGAACCCGATAATTTCCTGGTCGGCACGCGCGACAGGCACATGTCCTTCAGAACGCCGTCGACCACGAGGTCTACGCGCCGGGCCGGCACGCCTTCGTGGTCATAGCGGTAGTGACCCAAAAGCGGCGTGTCGTTGGAGCGCTTGGCGGTGGGGTCGTCGTAGACCTGGAACGACTTGGGCAGGATACGCTGGCCGAGCTTCTTCTCCAGGTTCTCCGCGCCCTCGAAGCTGCGCCGCTGCGTGCCGACCGGCTCGACCTTGCCGACCACACCGTCGGCCAGCATCACCCGAAACATCTGGGCGGCGGAGAGCCCGTCAAAGAGCACCGGACCGGTGTAGCGTTCGATGATGGGCGCCTGCATGGCGGCCGTCAGTTCTTTCACCAGCATGTCCATGTCGGCCAGGATCTTGTCCAGCGGCGGAAGCTCGTCCACGGTTTCCCCCGCATAGCTGCGGCTGCCGGCGATGCGCATCCCATCCTCAGCCTGGACCTCGGCGGTGATCAGCAGCAACACGCCGGTCTCGCCAATCCGTACCCGGGTGCCCTCGGAATTGACCACGTACTCGTTGCCGGCTCCGACGAGCAGTCGGGCATTGGAATCCTGCACTTGGTGCTGGGCTTTGAATTGCGCGGAAATACGCCGCAGGTTCTCCTCCCATTGGGCCTTGTCGAAGCGTAACACGGCGCCGGGCTCGAGCTTCTCGACGGGCTCGGCCTTGGTGAAGTCGTTCGGCCGGTCTTCGATCGTTTTGTCTTTCAAGTAGGCCCGTTTTTTGGTGAGGGTTTCGACCGCCTCCTTGTAGTCGTCGTCGGTTGCTTTCCAGATCGCCTGACGAATGGCGCGGTAATCGTCGTCGAGGGGGAGGGTGGCCTGTCCGCCTCCGCCGGCGCCGCCGCCGAAGAAAGCGAAGAGGCCCTGCTCACCGGCGAAGTTGGTGTTGTCGAGTTCGTAGGCGCCGACGCGTACCCGGCTGTAGAAACGGCGTGACCGCTCGCGCTGCGACGAGGTGATCGCTCCGTAGCGGGCCGACAGGTCATAACTAATACTGTCGTCCACGCCATACTGAATGAAATAGGGTTGTTCGAGGTCCTCCATGCGCAGTTTCAGCGCGCGGGTTAGTTCGTCGACCAAGGCGCGCATCAGCACGTCGCTGCTCGAGAGCGTGTCTTCTGCAGCCGGAGCCGGCCACGCGCAGAACGCAAGGATGGTCAAGCCGGTAATCATGCCCAGACATCGTTGATCGGTCACGGTCCATACTCCTGTTTCACGGGGCGCCGGTCGAACACCGCTATGGTTTGTTGCCCGGATCCGCCTTGGGTTTTTCGCCGGGTTCGGCGATGGGCGGGGGAAGAATGGGCGGCTTGTCCTGCTCGCGCCGCCGCTTCTCGACTTCAATCTGGGAAACCAGAATGCTCGGCGAGACGGCCGACACCGGCACCATGCCGGACTCAGCTCCGCACGTGCCGTTGAACACCTTCGGGTCGTCACCGGTGCAGGTAATCTTGGAGAAGCTGGTCAACGGGGTGCCGACAATATCCACGCCGCGGACCAGTTCGTCCGGCCGGCCGTCGGCGTAGATGCGATACACGACGACGGGCAGGACCTTGAAGGACTGCGGTCCCCAGCGGCTGGTCCCGGTGAATCCGCCGGTGATGTCCTCGAAAAGCAGCCCGTAGGGTTTGTCCTGCCTCTTGCACTCCTCGATAAGCAGTTCGCGCAGTTTGGCGAAGGTGACCGCGTTGCTCGATTCGACGATCAGGTTGCCCTGCCGAGCCACCACTCGGCTGCCCGGTTCACGCCGCCCGTGGCCGTTGGACTGCGGGAAGCCCTTTAACGGCGACCGCGACAGCAAGAACGTCTTGAGCACCCCGTTCTCGACCAGGTGGACGTCGGCAGCGGCGACGCCTTCATCATCATACGTGTAATATCCGCGCAGGTCCTCGTTGGCGAACTTGCCCAGCGTGGGGTCGTCCCGCACGTTGATGAACTCGGGCAAGATCTGCTCACCGACTTTCTTGGCGAAGGTCTGCCCTTCCTCGACGTCCTTCTGGCGATGGCCCTCGATGCGGTGCCCGAAGATCTCGTGGAAGAAGACGCCGCTGGCCCGGTTCATCAAGATGGCCGGTCCGATGTAGGGTTCCACCAGCGGCGCCTCCCGCAAGGCCAACACCTGATTGATGACTTTCTGCAGCGCCTCGCTGATCTGGGTTTCGCTGGGCAACCCGTCTTCGCTGGAAGTATTGAAGATGAAGTTCTGGCTGAGCTCCATGCCGTCCTCGGCTTTGGTGGAGGCCGTGACGGTCACGCGGAGGAGCTTCCTTCCGGTCTGCAAGCGGGTGCCCTCGCTGGTGACCATGTAGCGGTTCAGGGCCGAGGCGTTCAGGGACACCGTCGACTCGTAGATCAGCGGGTAACCAAGGGCCAGCTTGGAGACGCGGCGCAGGCGATCGGTCCAGGCGGCGCGCTCGAGGGTCAGGGCGACTTCGGGCTCGACCGCGATACTCGGCGGCTCGCGCGTGAAATCACCGGATTTGTCTTCCTCCTCGACCTTGGTCTTGAGATTGGTCAGCACGCGCTGATACTTCTTGACGGCCGACTTGAACACGCGATCGGTCGTCAACCAGAGGATCTGTTTGATGGCCTCGCGATCGTCCTCCAGACTGATCGCCCCCTCGAAGATGAAATCGGAGGGGTCAAAACCAAATCCCTCCTCGCGCAGCTTGTGGGTGTTGTCCACCTCGTAGTCTCCGACGCGCCCGTCCACGTCGAGCATGCGCTCGTGCTCCGCGTCGTCCCGCACCAAGGCCCCCAGGGTCGCCGAGATGGCGTTGGCCCTCCGGTCGGTCACGGTGTAGCCCAGGTAGTAAGGCTTGGTGCCGTCGGGCATGGCCAAGTTCTGCATGGCGTAGTCCAACTCGCCGCTCAGCAGCTCGAGCAGCTTGGACTTAGGCGGCGTACCCGTTTCTGCTGCGGCCGCCGCATGCGCCCAGAGCCCCAGCAGCCCCAGACATCCGATCCGCATTATCACTCTCATGATTCATCCTCCGCTATCGAACCATACGATCGTCCGGGGCGCCCCGCGCACCATAGGCTGATCTATCTCGCACGTGCGGGGGACATGATACCGCCGCGGACCGGTTCGTCCAATAGACGGGGCCGAAAATCGGGGCGACTCGCGCTGCACCTCGGTGAATGAAACCACCAGGCCGACGGCAGGTCCTGAGCCTGTCCCCACAACTCATTGAATTCACCAGGGATAAGATTCTCCGGCGGCGCGGGGAGGACACGCTTGCCGGCAGCCGAAGCCGAATGGGGATGCCGCGGTGTCCAGACGTACATCGGCCGCCGGTTCTAGTCGTCGAGCAATTGGATTAGAATGGACGCACGGGTAGGAGGAAACGGGCGCGCCGACCCGTGGGCCGTCCACCCGATACGGGGCTTGAGGGGCACGGAGATTGAAGGAGCATCTGTCTGGGTCTCGAAGCTCCCAGGAGGATTGAGCGATGCGCAAAACGATCATGATCCGCAGGAAACCGAATCACCATTGGTGCGGCTTCTTCGGAGCCGCAGTCCTGCTGGTCTGGGCTCTTGGCTGCGCGCCAAGGGGGGGCCACGGGCCGAACGGACCGGACAACGAGAACCAGAATTCGCCTGAGATTCAGAACGATAATAGCGGGGGGACCGGTAATGACATCCCCCCGATCCGCAACCTGCGTCTAGCTGCCGTGGACGATTATGCCTACGTGCTGCAGGGCGATCCGGAGCTCGAGCTGGATCCGATCGCCCAGAGTGCGTTTGATCTGGTGATCATCGACTACTCCGCGGACGGCGGCCCGGAGGGGGAACTCTCTCGTGAGGACGTGGAGCGGCTGAAGGACGGCGGAGACCGCATCGTCCTGGCCTACATGAGCATCGGTGAGGCCGAGGTGGGGCGCTTCTACTTCGACAACGCATGGGTCCGGCCGGACCCGGAGCAAAACCCCGACGGGCCCTTCCAGCTCACCGACGAAGCTCCGAGCTTCCTGGCGCCGCCGAACCCGAACTTCCCGGACAACTTCAAGGTGCGGTACTGGGACCCGATCTGGCAGGAAATCATCCTCTCCAACCCCGGCGGCAATCCTTATATCCACGACGAGCCCAGCTACCTCGACCGCATCGTAGACGCCGGCTTCGATGGAGTGTACCTGGACATCATCGACGCGTACGAATACTTCGGCCCAGGGGAGATCAACGCCGACGGCCCGGAAGAGCGCCGCGACGCGGCCGCCCTGATGATCGAACTGGTCATCGCGATCAGAGAGCATGCCGAAGAGCATGGCAGCCGCGAGTTTCTGGTCTTTCCGCAGAATGGGAGCGGCATCATCGCCGAAGAAGCCTTTCCCGCCGACGTCGTGCCGGAGGGCGAAACACCGGCGTCGTACGCCGCACAGGTGGAAGTGTCCTATTTTGCCGCCATCGATGGCATCGGCGCGGAGGACACCTTCTACTTCGGCGACGCCGACGAAGATAATCCGTACGACCCGCAGACCGAAACGATTGACCTATTGGACCGCTACCGCGCCGCAGGTTTGCTGGTGCTGGCGATCGACTATCTGACCGAACCGGCCACGATCGATGACTTCTACGCCCGCGCCCGCCAGCCTGGCTGGGTGCCGTTTTGCAGTACTCGTGACCTCGCCCAGTTAACGATCAACCCGACCCAACCGCCGGACTGAACCCCGAATCCCGCGGGGGCGGAAACGACCGGGCAAACTCACGCGGACGCAGGAGCTTCAGGGTACGAGGCCTGGCGGGGTCGCGATGATCCAGAGATCGGACGGGGATTCTTCGTCGTCCGTGCGATGGCTCTCGAAAGCCACCCACTGCCCATCCGGCGCGACCGACGGTGCCCCGTCCTCTTGCTCGTCGCTAAAGGTGATCCTTATCGGCGGGTCGACCGGCGAGGAGGAGCCGGGGGCCGGCACGAAAAAGGCAACAATGTTCGGCAGCAGCAACTCGTCACCGCCGGCCGGGTACAGCGAGGAATTGACGATCCAGCTTCCGTCCGGCGACCAGGAACTGTCCGTGTTACCGTACTCGGCCGCGTTGCTCAGGTCGATCAGGGCATTGCCGTCCGTGTCCATCGCATAAATATCCCAATTATCCCCCGGGGGAATGCGCCGCTGGAGAAGTATCCGATCGCCCACGGGAGACCAATTGGGCAGACGGTCATCGTAGTCCTCGCCGTTACGCTTGGTCAATTGCGTGAGGCTGGTACCGTCGGAGAGAACCTTGTAGATGGTGCCCCGCTGCTGAAGTTCCGTGGCCGCGGCGGTGTCCGCCTCGAACACGATCCACTGCCCATCGGGGGACCAGACCGGCTCGATCCAATAGGGCGGCGTGGTGTGCGTCGTGATCCGCCGGAGACCGGTGCCATCGGGATGGACGGCCCAGAGGTCGTCGGAGTCCTGCCGGTCGGAAGCGAACACGATTTCGTCGTTGGTTTCGTTCCAGGCGGCGCCGGGCACATTGACGCTGTCCTGGTCCTCGACCGGGGTGATGCGGTGGGGATTACCGCCGTCCACGTTGACGATCCACAGTTCCGCGGGGCCTTCGTTGTAGCCGTTCAGGAAGAGCGTGAAGACGATTCGGGTTCCATCGGGAGAAAACGCCGCATTTTGCGCGCTGGGCTCGGGCGTTTGCAGACCGTATGGCGAAAAGACCAGCGTCGCGCCATCCGAGCGTGGCGAAGGCGGCGGACCGCCGTCTTCGCTCTCGTTGTCATTTGCGTTGACATTAGCGCCGCCGGCTCCGCCGGAGCACCCGGCTGCGACGAACATTGCGGTCGAGAACCCGATCAGGAGCGAAGGGACATGTGTCATCGTTGGTTCACCGAGACGGCGGGCAAAGCCCGCCCTACCGATTCGCTGGTTCGTAGTGCCGTCATTCGACCCTCCCCCAGCCCCTCCCTGTCCAGGGAGTGGGGTTCTTGTCACCTCTTGTCAACCCCTCCCTGCCCAGGGAGGGGGGTTGCTGCCACCCCCCCCAACTCCGCTTACGTGCCCGTGAACGTCACGTTCGAGGGGCGCAGCGTGTTGCGGTTCCAGTACTTCCGGACGGCCTCGATGTGGTCGCTTGTATCGAGGTCCTCGTGGTTGTCCGGATCGGCCCCGTGCAGGAAGTTGAAGGCGTCATTGTATAGCTGCTGTTCCGGCCAGGACGGCTGCCACTCCCAGAAGACGTGGTTCATGCCGCGCTGCTCGAACAAGTCCATCAAATCGTCCATGTATGCGCCGGCACCCGGCTCGAACCGCTGCGGTCCGTACTCGTTGACGGCCACGGGCAGACCGTGCTCCCCTACGAAGTCATCCACGGTCCTCGCCAGCAGGTCGTCCAGCCACGCCTGGTCGAAAGTCTCGCCGCCCTCCAGTGTTCCCGGGTAGGTGATGTCGAGCGAATCTACGGGCTGGTGGGTGTAGCCAGACGGTTCGTACTGGTGAATGGTGTACACCGTCCGCTCGTCGTCCGTCGGCTCGAGGTACGGCAGCCAGACCGCCGCGCCCCACCCCGTTGGCTCCACCAGGATCGGCGTCTGCGTGTCGACCTCACGGATGGCCGCCACCACGTCGGGGTAGAACTGGTTCCAATCGTACAGGGTGCCGGCCTGGGCGGGGTAAAACTCCGTGACCTCGTCCCAAATGCCGAAGAACACCTCCGTGGCGTTGGGCTCACACATCAGGTCGTAGCCGACGACGATAGAGTTGTCTTTGTAGCGGTCGGCGGTGTAGCGCCACATCTGGGCCCACGCGTCTTGGGCGGCCTGTTTGGTCCAGACCGTGTTATTGTAGTAACTGGGAGCGAACCAGCCGCCTTGTGGATCCGTCCCGGTATCCTGACCCCAGAAGAAGGCGAACTCGCTCCGCCCCGGCCCGGTGCGGAAGGTGATCACCGCGAACAGATCGGCGGCGGCGGCCATGTCAAGCAGGCTATCCAGGTTATCCTGGATGACCTCGTCCAGGATGTAGGGCGGGGTTTCGGCGTACAGGCCGGGATGCGAGATGTTGACGAAGTTCGCACCGTACTCCGCGAGACGAGTGAAATCGTCCTGGGTGAGCGGGGGGCCCACTGCGCCGGTGCCCATGAATTCCTCCCCATCCAACTCGGGATACACGCGGCGCTGGTAGATGTTCGCGCCGCGCAGCAACGTTTCGCCAGTCCACAGGGCCATCTTGTCGGCGACCGGAGGGCTTTGGCCGGCAGTGGTGAAGCTGAACTGGTAGCTCTCCGCCAGCTCGGAGTCGTCGGCGAACTGGACCCCATCAATGGACACGGAATAGTCGGTCTGGGTCGCCAAAGCCGTCGAGGGCCGCAGGGTGACGACGATGTTGTCGCTTGACCAGGTTTCTTCCGCGGCGACGGTCGGTTGGGCGGTCCACTCCACCTGCCCGGGGACCGCCGCGCGGCCGAACGTGATCCTGATGCTCGCGTCCGGCGCCACGCCGGTCGCGCCGTCGTCCGGGGTGGTGTCGATGATATCCGCCGCACCATTCCCGTTTGCGTTCCCGTTTCCGTCTCCCCCACCTCCGCCGCCCCCGCCGCCGGGCGCGCAGCCGGCGATCCAGGCGCCGGCAAAGACCATCCCGCACAAGAGCCCTTTCGCTAGATGTGAGCCATTCATCGCTATTCCTTTCCTGTGGATTCCGGGTCCTACTCAAGGTGAGATATACTCATAGGACCCGATGTCATATCCTGCGCCGGCGGGTCGCGGATTCCCATCGAAATCCGTGGCTGGGGCGTTCGTAGCAGAAGCTGCGTCGATGGCGGGTGAGCCCTCCTGTAGATGAAAGTCGGCCGCGGCGGCATCCGCGAATGCCGGATCACCCTCGACATAGTCATCGCCGTAGATTTCGTCTTCCCCTCCTCTGTAGCCGTCGATGAGGTTATGGTCTACGGTCACGTTTTCGACCAACATGGCCGCGTTCACCGCTATCTGAAACGAAAGGTTCCCGCTGCAAATGTTGTTGCGGATCACCACGCCTTGGGCATCTGGATTCTGGATCACGATGCCTCCGCCCCAGCCGTCCCGCCCGTTGTTGTATAGGGTGTTGTTGAAGATCTGAACGTTCGATATGGGGCGCTGGGGGGTGAGATCGGGGCAGCATTCGCTCACATCCATGCCTACCGCTCCATTGTTGTAGGCAATGTTGTTGTAAAGCCGGATGTTCTCGAGAAGTCCGCCCACTTCGGAGGCCACGGCGAACCCGTCGGCCTCGCCATCGTGGGAGATGTTCTCGAAAACCTCAATGTTGTAGGTGTGCCTCGCCTGGGCATCCACGTAGAACCCGACCCTCGCGGTATGATCCACCTCATTCCGATAGACTCGGCCATTGGAGGAACCGTCCTTGAGGCAGATGCCCTCTTTGGGGCAGTTGTAGATGTGATTGTTGCGCACTTCAAATCCATCGGTCTCTCCCACGGTGATACATTCATTCCACCCGGCGAGACACGCTTCCTCGACCTCGTTACCGTCCACAATCACGTCATGGCTGCCCCAGACCTGAATCCCGGAATCGTTGGTGTGGTAAACGTAGTTGTTCTCAATGATGATGTGGCTCGCTCCGCCCGACAGGATCCCCGGGTTGTGCGGATTGGTTGCGGCGTTCATGATCCGCAGGCCGCCGACGCGGATATACTCCCTGCCGGCTATCTCGAACAGTCCGGCCCATTCGGGCACATCGACATTGGCCCCGTCGATGGTGACCGTTTCTCCGGGATAAGCGGCATAAGTAATATAGTTGTTTTCGGTGCCGGAGTTCTGGGGGACGACGCGTTCCTCGTA
>JAZDKM010000039.1:0-2058 GCA_043803085.1 Planctomycetota bacterium | reverse complement strand
GGCGCAGGCGGGACGACATGACGGATGCACTCGGATTCGTGCCCATTTTCCTGCAAGTTCGGCCCATTCTGTTCCGGTGGCTTTATCGACTGCGGCACATCGGGAGGTTTGGCTGGCGGGTTGTCTGGCACTCGTTCCGGGCTGATGTTGCCGGGATGATACGTCCGGGTGCGAGGGCGCGGAGAGAGACGCAGTTTATCTGAACCCAAATCGGAGGAACGGGGATGACGACCGAGGAGCGACTTGCGCTGGTTGAGCGGCTGAAGAAGTATCTTTGCGATTCGGAGCGCATGAGGCAGGGCGGTATTTGGGGGGCATCCGTTTCGCTCGACGATCTTGCCGAAGTTGCGATTCTGGTTGCTGAGGATGCCGGACTGCTTGCCCGCGTGGAGGCGCTGGAGAAGGACATGGCGGTAGCGCGTAATGCCATAGACGCTCCAATCCAAACGCCATTCGGTCGGAAGTGGCCGAGTCAGGAATCTGCCGTGGGCGGGAAATCGGAGGAACGGGGATGAGCGAAGCGGTTTCGGAGCCAGGACAGTTTTATCTCAAGGTGGACAAGGCGGACTGGGCATGGCGCACGCCCCTTGACGAATCGGTCAAGCACTTGCATGAGGTGATGCGTGTACGGCGTCAGGAGGAGGCCCCGAGCCAGGCCCTTGTTGTTCCGCCCGAGGCCCTAATCGACCTGGCACTGGCCCTTCTTGCCCGCGTGGAGGCGCTGGAATCTGCTGGGCCTCCATTGGCGGGGCGCGTTTTTATTCTGGAGCGTGAGGTCAAAGAGGACCGGACTAAGGTGGGCCGGGTCGAATCCGAACTGAGGGGCCGGGTACGCATATCTGAGGACAGGCTGGAGGCGCTGGAGAAGGACATGGCCGTGGCTCGGGAGGCCATTGACGCTCCAATCCAAATGCCATTCGGTCAGAAGTGGCCGAGTCAGGAATCTGCCGTGGGCGCGCAGGCCGGGGTGGACACACACTTACCTGACGGGTCGAGAGGCCCTGACGGTGTAAAGACCACATAACCCGGCGCGCCTGCGGCTAAGTTTCGGAGGGTGAAGTGATGGGCCGCGAATGGTGGCAAGACTTTGGCTTGGGCGCAGTCTTCCTCGTGTTCGCGCCCTTTGGGGTTGGCATCCTGCTTGTCTGGTTGCCCCTGATTCTCATCAACCGCCTCGGTCGTGCCGTGCGAGAGGCCATCGAGAAACGCGCTCGACAAGTCCAACAGGGAGAATAACCGATGGGCCGCGAATCTCGGCTGCGTGCGGCGAGGAAGCAGTTGCGGAAGCGGTATCCGGGGATGCCCCCGAGCGTGGTGAGGAAGATAACGCGATGCTGACTCCTCTTGAGCGTCGGGTGAAGCGTGAGGCGCGGTATGACGCGCTCGGACTTGTCCCCGAACAGGGGGCCGATGACCGGGCGCAGGCTGTGGCATTGCGGAAACTGGAACGCGAGCGGGCCGAGGAACGCCTGATTGACGGTGAATCAAAGGTCGCCGAAGGCGCAGCCGACGAATCCACGGCGTCGGCGGAGGTGACGGCGGCGGCTGAAATCCTGTCGTCCGAGGAGTTCTACAGCGCGGACCAGATCAGCGCGGCGCGGCAAGTCCTCAAGGGCGTCATGGACGGTCCGTCCGACGGTCGCACCGCGAAGCGGATGAGGATGCAGGCCGCGAAACTGGTGCTGGACGGCGCGGCGAAGGAGAAGGAACGCCGGTTGAAGGCAGCCGCCAAAGCAGGCGGCGAGAACCCGATGCAGACGGATTTCGATGCCTGGGTGTCGGAAAGCCGTGAAGCGTATCGCGCTCGGCAGGAGGGCGGCTCGGAGGCCCAGATTGCGGCGGTGGAGGCGACGGCCGCGCAACACAAGGACCGCCTGGTGCTCCGTGTACGCCAGGAGGACGCGACGATTGAAACTTCCGTCGCTGCGCCTGTCGCTGGATGAGGAACTGTGGCTGTTCAACCGCATCGCCGAACGGCGGGATGCTGTCGGGCTCCGGCGGTTCCTGCAATATAAGTCGCTCACTGACCTGGTGTTTCATGCGCGTGTTCTTTGTCAA
>JAZDKM010000038.1:0-6636 GCA_043803085.1 Planctomycetota bacterium | reverse complement strand
TTGGGAGCAGGCAGCGGAGTTGTGTGCGGTGCCCGGCTGCCTGCGCGAACGGGAAGCCGACTGTCATGTGTCTGAGGAGTTCCGGAACACGGGCCGTGAGGGGCGGGCGGAGTGGCATCGGTTTGTTCCGGCCCGGCTGGTCCTGGTGCCGCAGCTGCTTGTCCGTGAAGGTGTGGGAGGTGACCGATGAGTCTGCTGCTCGCCCTGCTGCTCGCCACACAGTTGGGAGACAACGATGTTGCCTGACCGTATCGCTGCGAAGATCGACGCCGAGGGAGATTGCTGGCGGTGGACCGGAGCCTCCAGGGAGGGCTATGGAGTAGTGAAGGTTGACGGAGAGACGCGGCAGGCTCATCGGGTGGTCTGGCAGTTGCTCGTCGGGCCGATTCGCGAAGGGCTACAGATGGATCACCTTTGCCGCAACCGGCGATGCGTGAATCCAGATCATCTAGAAGTGGTGACACAACGTCAGAACCTCTTGCGTGGCGCTGGCGCACCGGGCAAGAACAGTCGGAAGACCTGCTGCCCGCATGGGCATGTCTACGATGTTGACAACACCTACACCACTGGACGCCGCCGATATTGTCGGGCTTGCCGTAGGGAGCGTCAGTGCCTCCGCCGAGCAGCGAGGGGCAAGCGGTGATCCTCGTCCTTACCTTGCTCTTGGCCTCTCTCCAGTTCTGCGGCTGGTCGGTGGAGTCGGGGGAGCCGGTGTGGATGCCGGTCTACTCGATGGAGCAGTTGCAGCCGGAGTTGGATCGTCTGATCCGCCGTCGGAACGCGGAGGCTCTGGCCGAGTTGCGGCTGGCGCGGCGTCCGCCTGAGTCGCCTGTGGTGCCGGAGGTGTCCGACCTAGACCCTCCCTCACCGTCCGGCACCGCAGGCATCGTGTGGCGGCCAAGCGTCGAACGATGGCGCACCCTCGTCGACCGGTACTTCACCGGGCGTGGCGAGTCGGAGCGTGCCCTGGCGATCATCCGCTGCGAAAGCATGGGCGACCCGGACGCGGTGAACCCAAGCTCGGGCACCTCGGGCCTGTTCCAGATGAGGATGGCGTACTGGCTTGAGCGCGCGGCGGCTGCTGGTGTGTCGGGTGCGAGCGTGTTCGACGCCGAAAGCAACATCCGAGTGGCCGCCTGGTTGGTTCACCACGGAGGCGGCTGGCGGCACTGGTCGGGAGCAGCTTGGGGCGTGGATAGTTGCTTGGAGTGGGCCTTGGCGCAGGGGGTCTAGATATGGGACGACCACCACATGACATCGAGGAGCGATTCTGGTCGAAGGTCGAGAAGGGTCCGGGCTGTTGGGAGTGGATGAGCACTCTAAACGGTTCCGGGTACGGTACGATTTGGGACAACTCCCGCCACTTGCAGAAGATGGCTCACCGGTTGTCCTGGGAAATCCACTATGGCCCAGTCCTCGCAAGCTTGGGGGTGTTGCACCGCTGCGACAACCCTCCGTGCGTGCGACCGGATCACCTGTTCCTCGGCACTTGCCAGGACAACATGCAGGACGCGTCGTCCAAGGGCCGGACGGCTCGGGGGGAGCGCCACCCGAAGCACCGGCTCACCGTCGATCAGGTACGTGAGATTCGGCGGCGGCTCGCTCGGGGAGAAGTCCAAGAACGTCTCGCGGCGGAGTTCGGGATCACTCAGGGAGCGGTCGGGCACATCAACAACGGTCGGTCCTGGGCCTGGCTGGATGCCGAAGGTGTCTGAAGGAGCGGAACCATGAGCGTGCTCGCAGCTATCGGACTGATCGCCTTGGGTGTTGTCGCCGGGGCGGTGCTCGCCGTCTGGATCGCCTGGCAGGTGTTTCGTGAGCGCCTGTGGCGGGAGGAGTGGGCTCATGCCTGCCATCCGAGCGGGGAGGAGGGGCCACGGCCTACCTAACTAGAGCGGCTGCGATCATCGTGCCGGCGCTGCTTGTGTTCTTCCTGCCCGGCCCGTGGCTTGTGACCCTCGCCGGGCTGTGTGTCCTGTTCCTGATCGGCGGCCCCTCTCGGTGCGAATGATGAGTCCCAATTCCTACCATGTCATGTGGATTCACCGGGCCCGGACGTACCATCAGCGTGATGATGGTGAGCCGTTCTGCCGGATGCGGCTGCCGTGGGCGGTGCGCTGGTGTGAGGCGACCGAAGCCCAACTGCTCCAGCGGCATTCCCGGATGCGGCGCTGCTCCCGCTGCTGGCCGACAGGGGCCGTGTAATGTGCAAGGTCGGGGCGTAAACCCGGGGGCGGATATCTTGACGCCAACCGCCTCCGGGCGCCCCGAATCGCCTTACGCTCGACGGCCCAGGTGGACTCTTAGTGCTTCCTGCTGCCAGGCCGGGAGACCTTGAAGCACCCGTTCCCGGCAGTCGGCGGGAAGGCGGCGAAGCTCACCGACGACTACGGCCATGTCATGCCGTGGGATGCGTGCGAGCCGTTCCAAGCAGCGGCGCTCATGCCGGTTCGCCCGTGTCTCCTGTCGTCGGTGTAAGCGTCGGGTGAGCCAGTGAAGCATCAGACGGCCGGTGTCGTGCCAACGGGCTCTTCGACGAAGAAGCAGACACGCACCGACGCGATGCGTTGTGTAAGGTTCCCGGCCCAGGCTTGGAGGATGAACTGCTGCCGGGTCTTGCCTGTTGCGAGGGCGAGGACAGGCATGGTGATGGTGGCGCGGGCTATCGTGGCGTCGGACCAGCCTATCGAACCCCACGAAGTCAACTCCACTCCGTCCCGTTCGCATGTCAACGCGAGGGTCCAGCCGGCCAAGCTCGGCGGCGAGGAGTCGTAGAAGTCCATGGTGAGGGTGGGTGGTATTTCCCCGGCAGCGTAGGGACCTATTGTGCGTGTGTCTACGGTGACCATTAGGGTTCCTTGGAGGTTACCAGGCTGGCTGGTTCGTCTGAGGTGATTGTGGCGGTTCGGGCCACCCAGGCTACGGCGGTGATGTTCTGGGCGGTGCGGGTGCGGTGTGCTGTGTCTAGGGTGATGGTGACGGTGCCGAAGGCGATGGTCAGATCGGAGGCGGTGCGTGTCCTCTGAGCGGCGTCGAGGGTGATGATGATGGGGCCGGGTGTCACCAGCATGTCGCCGGCCGTTCGGGTCCGCTGCGCGGCGTCGAGCGTAACGGTGACCGGGCCGCCGGTGGCGGTGATGTCGGCGGCGGTGCGGGTTCTTACCGCCGGGTCGAGGGTGACTGTCTGGTCGGCGGCGATGTACGCGCCGGTCAGGGTCCACGTGTTGCCCTGAGCATCATCGTTGACTGTCTCACCAACATCCCACGGAGACGCTGTGAAGTCCGGGTTGGCGACAATCGTGCCGCCAATGCCGTTGCGGACTTCCACAGAGTAGATGCGGCCATTCCAAGACAACGTGGCGGTGGGGTAAGCGTCGTTGCCTACCCGCATGACGGCTGTCGTACTGAAAATAGCGGCCGCACCCGCTTCTGTCAGCGTCGATCCCACCTGTGTCCAATCGGTGCCGTTCAGACTGAAGTAGAACTTGGTGACATGGTTGACCCCGCCGCCATCGTCACGATCATGGGTGACCCGAATCCAGATATCGGTGCTGTTATCAACAAGGGTCACCGCATCGTGCAGGTAAACGTCGCAAATGCAGTTGTGGGTTGCCGTCCCGTTCGATGAGGTTTCCAGAACAAGCGCGCCCGTTGAATACAGGTACAGGTGCCAGCCTAAGTTGCCCGCAGCACCCCATTGGCCTGCCACAAAGTACGGGCCGGGCGGTGTCCAATCTGTCGCACGCACTTTCGCCCGCACGTCCAGGTCGCCTGTGATCGGAGTGGCGTAGTCGGATGCGGCCCAGTCGCTGAGCCCGTCCAAGTGGAGGAAAGTGCTCATGCGTCCCTCAGCTGGTGTAGAGGATGCCGTCGGCGTGGAGGTTGATGTCCAGTTCGCCGCCGTTGGTGTTCAGCCCGACCGTGTGGCAGGAGACCGGGATCGAGTCGGCGTCGTTGGTGTTGTGGTCGTACACGACCGCATGGGACACCAGATTGTTGACCGCCCCACCAGCGGACGCCCACACTGCGGGGTCGGTGGCGTCCAACATGCCCCGGTCGGTGGCGTTAATCACGGTGAACGCCTCGTCGGCCAAAGCCTTCCGGGCGTAGTTGGTGAACGTGCATTCCCCGGTGGCGGCGGCGATCACCGCGGCGACGGTCGCATGATCGGCGTCGAAGGTGTAGCCGACCAGGAGCAGCACTCTGAGGTCGGTGGTGTCGATGTTGTTCTTCGACACGTTGTATACGTTGGCGGCCATTAGTGTCTCCTTAGAGGACGCCGAGAATGTCCAAGCCGCCGAACATCGCCGACGGTGGCCCGTCGGCGCGTGTGACCTTGACGGCCTTCTTAGGGTTGGACTTCCAGTTCTTCAAGCCTGGTGCGGCTTCGATTCTCACTGGCCCTCCTTGGCTCTCGGGCCGGAACGTCCGGCCAGGTCTGAGAAGAAGCTGGCACCCGCACCCAGGCCGACACCGGTAATCAACTGGTCGAGCCACCAGGGCCAGGCGTAGGCGGTGATGGTGCCGATGACGGAGATGCCGGCCGCGTAGGCGATGCCGACGCCGATTGCGGTGGCGAGCAGGTTGACCCAGGCGCCGTCGATGGCAGGAACGATGGCGCGGATGCGTTCGACGATCTTGGCGACGAGGGCGGTGGCGAGTAGGGCGAGGGCAAGTCCGGTCATGGTGTGCCTCCTAGCGCGTCGGTGAGAGCTTCGGCCAAAGCTGCCCGGGTGGCCGGGCCTACCTTGCCGTCCTCGACAAGCCCGTGCTCGGCTTGGAAGCGTTCAACCCGGTCGGCCAGCGGCAGGTCGAAGACGGCGGTGGTGAGGGAAGGCTTGCCGCCGTAGCCGAGGGCGAGCAGATGCCCGCGGAGGGCGAGCACCGCCCGGGCCTTGTCGCCCGATTTCAAGACCCGCGGCCAGCGGATCGGGGTGGCGACCACCGTGGGGGGCTGGCCGGGCAGCCGGTGCGCTTCGATGTAGCTCATCCAGTTCGGGCCAGGGCAGGCGGTCGGATGCGCGATAGGGTCAACCTCCTGATGCCCGTAGAGCTTCATCGGCTGGCCCATCGTCTCTTCGAGGTAGGCGCGCAACCTCTCGAACGTGGCGATGGCGGCGGGGGTGGGCTGCTGATTGCCGCCGCCAACCCAGAGCACCGCGACCGCTTCCTCATTCTCAGGCCAGCCGTCCTCGTCCATGTCGTCGGTGGAGTATTGGGCGCCGGAGATGTTCCAGCCCCTAGCCCGGCCGCAGGTGCCGTCCTGGCCGAACCACCATTGGTAGGCGAGACCCCGCCAGCCGCGGCCGTCAATGTGGTACGCCTCGTAGGCGCGGACCCGGTATTCGATCGTTGCCAGGGTGGCGTCAGGTTCCCCGGCCGAGTTCGCGCCGCCGCCGTAGTGGACGATGATCTTGTCCTTCGGCGTCCAAACGTCCCTCCAGAGGTCGTAGTTGACCCGGGCCTGCCAGACGGTGGGGCTGAGGGCCCAGGCGGGTCCGAGCGGTGGCTTCGGCATGTCAACCTCCTACCACAGCAGCCACGGCGGCGGCGATGATGGCGCCCATGCTGCCTATCGACGCGACCCACAACGCGACCTTCTGCCCGCCGGAGAGCCGGGTTCTCATGCCACCATTATGAAGCACCTTCTCGATACGGTCCATGCCCTGCTGCAAGGTTTCGACCTTGTGGGTGAGCCCGTCAGGGTTTCTTCCCCCGCCAGCGATTTGGGGGCGTGGTGTGCCGGCGATGATGACCGCCAGTTCGGTGGTGGTGCATTCCAGGGCGTGGACCCGGGTGGCGAGCGAGGCTGGTTGGCTGGTCATCATGCTCCTAGGCGGTGAACTGGGCTTGGTCTTCGGTGTAGGTGACGATGGTGACAGGTGCGCCTGGGCTGCCGCTGATGGTGCCGCCCATCGTGTAAACCTCGTAGACGCGGGCGGCTCCGGTGCCCGGATCGAACGTGACCTCAACCGCCTCCAGCGGGAAGAGGAGCAGGGACTCGGCTAGGACCACGGTCTTACCTACATGCCATTTGACCGTCATCGATGTTGGCCGCAGGGTGCCGAGCAACGCGTGGCGGCGGTTCATCTCATCGGTTGCGCGGGTGTCTACTTCGGCATCCGTCCACAACAGGAGGCCGGTTTCGGTGAGGATGCGTCGGCCCCACCATTGGGCGTCGGCGGGCCGGGTCGCCACCTGCTGTGTGCCGCACACCCGCATTGTCCAAGTGCCCGACGAGTCGGTGCCGGTGCCGGCGATGTAGGTGTCGGCTATCGCGTTCGCCAGCGACGAGGCAAGCTGAACGTAGTTGGCGTGCTGCCAGATCACCCAGTAATGGGTGTCCACGACGAACGGCTCCGCTCCGGTGCCGACGGCGGAGAACCAGACCTCCTGAAGATCGGTCAGGCCGTGCGCGGTTTTCGTCCACATTGAGGTGACGGCGCCGCCGGTCTTGTCGTAGGTGAAGGCGCCGATGTCATTGTTCTGCCCGGTCAGATAGCAGCGGGTGTAGAACTGGTCGTCTTCCAATGAGAGCACATTGTCGAACAGGTCGGCGGTGGCAAGTTGCCTGTTAGTTGGAGGGGAAGGGAAGGTGAGATTGTAGGCGGATTCCAGTTGGGCGTAGCATTCGGG
>JAZDKM010000037.1:0-3202 GCA_043803085.1 Planctomycetota bacterium | reverse complement strand
CATCCACGTCCAGCTTGCTCAACTTCTCACCTGCGGGCGTGGGTTCCCTCGGCGCGTCGGTGTCTGTGGCGGCCGCGGGCACGCTGGCCTCAGGCGCGGCGGGCGTGGGCTCCGTCTGCACGTTGGCTTCGGGCGCCTTCACCTTGGCCGCCTTCGAGGGATGGTACTTTTAAACGGCATTTTCAAGATCTTTTTCCCCGGGTTTGCCATTTTCGGCTGAGGGCCAACGGTAAGATTAAGCGAGTTTTTGGTTCAAGGGGGTAAGTTCAGCGAAACATGGCAGAAACACGGCAGAACTATCCATTCCGGCTGGCCAGGAATGGGCCAAGAATAGCAGCCGGCCAAGCATCAGGACGAGATGAAGGGGTCAGTCGCGCCCCCGACGTTCCGCCGGATCATTCGAGGAAGAAACTCATCCACTTACTTGTCATTGCGAGCCCGAAGGGCGAAGCAATCTTTTAGCAATTACAACTAGATTGCTTCGTCGCTCCGCTCCTCGCAATGACACCCGTCGGGGATGAGTTTCTGGGTAGAGCCGCCCGGCCTGAGCCACGGCCTGAATTACTGCTCCGACTCCTCGGAGGACTCCGGGGTTTGGTCGAGGTCATCGGCACTATTTCGGGTCTGGTCCAAGTCATCCTCCGTCAATCCCGCCGTCTGGTCGAATACCAGATCCTGCTGCGGCGGGGCTCGCGCCGGCAGAACCTGCGGAGGCGTCGGCGATTCGCCAATATGGGTAAGAATTCGCTCGATAATGGCCGGTCGGGTGATGAAGGCAATGATGCGCATGGGGTTGGAGCAACGCGTACACTGAAGTGGGAAATTTTCGTAAATCCGGCTCAACAACATGGCCCAACAATGGGTCATGATTCGTTTCCACTGCTTGGAGACCGGATCTTCCTCGGGCGGAGCGCGCCTGGGCGGACCATGAGGATCAAAAATCCAGGCGCCGGCGGCCGGCATATCTTTTTCGCCGCGTAAGCCCATGCGGGTCCCGGCATCTTGTAGCCGCGACAGCAGGGCTTCATCCGGCCCGGCCGAGGCGACAACCGATGCGCGCCAGCGGGCATGGGGGGCCAGGATCCCGGCATAGCCGAGACTGTGCTTGCGGGGATGAGGGACGAATTCGGCCAGGCGAGCCAGAAAGTCGAGGGGCGAAAGGACAATCTCCCGGCGGCCCTCCGGGTCCGGTTTGGCCAGGTGGTAGACCAAGGTTTCGTCGTTGATTTGCTCCAGCCTCTTCAGGGCGAAGGCGGGCCGGGCGCAGTAGCGTACCAGGCGCTCCAGGCCCCTGCGGTCCCAGTCCGCAACCCGCACCGAGGCATCGGCGGAAAACCCGCCTCCATGTGCCCAGGACTTCATATCCTCGACCGTGGTGGCGTCCAAGTGGCCGTGACGTTCGAGATAAGCAAGGACGCGCCGGCGGGTTTTCTCCTGAACCGCGAATACGTCTTCGGGAGTAAGATCGGTGTCTTCATGGAATACCGCCGGGCCGCCGCCGGCCATGGAGTACACGCCGGATGTGACCAGGCAATGGAAATGTACGTGTGGGTTCAGCGCAGAACCAAAAAGGTGACGGAAGGCCACGGCGCCAAACCTGGATTGCGGCGGAGCGTCGGGACTGCGCAGGCGCACCATGGTTTCCACGGCGCGCAGGAAGATGCGCAAGGCGGCGTTGGCGATTGGCGGGCTGCGCTTGAGAAAGTAACGCACTCGTTTCGGGAAGGTGATAACCCATTGCCGATAAGGAATCCGGGGAAGGACCTGGTCCACCAGATGCGCGGCGCATTCCACCATACGCCGCGAGGCGCAGGACGGGCAGATCCCGGTTCGTTGCTTGCAAGAATACGCGACCAGGAAATCGAACCCACATGAGGCGCAGCGCGCCCGGGCGAAACCTCCAGAGAACAAACCACAGCTCAAATAATTCCGGAATGCCGACTCCACGTAGCCGGGTATCGGGGCATGGTCCGGGCGCTCCTCGCGCGCTTGGGCCAGGAAGGTTTCCAGGTTCTCCCGGACGACCCGGTGCAGGACCGTTTGTTCCGGCCGCCTTGGCCGGTACAGTCCCGTCTTGCCGGCCGGGGTAATCGCCGGGCATACCTCTCCCACCGCTTGCCTCCCTTGGCTTTATCGGCGACAGAGCGTGGTTTGTTGCTAATTACCAGCGGCGAAGAGCGCGCCGGTCTGCGCTGCGGACCGGGACTCGGGCGGCACGGTGACCTCGGTAACCGCCGGCACCGGGTTGAGCGGCGGGACCATCACCACCAGCGGCGCCATCGGCACCGGCGTGCTCTACCTGAACGGCTGGTTGAATTTCCTATCCGTTGAAGTCCCATCTGGGGCGGTGGATCGAGGACCTTCACCACGTTACCGATCTCCCCGGCCGGCGCGCCGATCAGACAATTGCCAGCCGGGCTATATCTGCGACGGCAGCCAGTGCCTGCCCGGCGAGGACGGCGGGATCCCCCGGTACTCCGCGGCCGGCAAGGCCTGGCGCTTCGCCGCGGGGATGGCGGCGTTCTCCGCGGCCGTGCTCATCCGGCCCCAGGTCCTGTTGATCGGTCCGGCCCTGTGGCTCTTCTCCTTTTCGGTCCGGCGGCCCTCCTGGCGGGCGGTCATCGCGCGCGGGCTCTGGTTCATCATCCCTCTGGGCCTGCTCTTCGGCTGGCTCGCCTGGTCGGAGCACTTGAACGCCGTGTATGCGCAGGGACGCGAGTACTTCGCCTTCCGGATCGACTGGCCCGTGGTGCGCGAGGCGCTCACCAAATGGATCGACGGCCAGGCCATCTTCGGCTTCCTCCTGCCCAACTACGTCATGAACTGGACCCTGTTCCCGGCTCTGGCCGTGGGCCTGGCGCTGAGCTTCCGCCGGGAGCACCGGCGGCTAACGGCTGGCGCTATGCTGCAATGCGGCCATTGCCAATGAACTCCGTTGACTCTGGCGCGTCCTGGACCGGGACCAAGTCCATGACCGCCACCAGCGGTCCGGGCTTCTCGCTGATGATGGAAAACCTGGGCTACGCCCTGATGACCGAGGTTCCCTGCGTCATTGTCAATGTGCAGCGCGCCGGCCCGTGCACCGGCCAGGCCACCCGGCCGGCCCAGGCGGACATCATGCAGGCGCGGTGGGGGTCGCACGGCGGCACCCAGCTCATCGCCGTCTCGCCGTCCTCCATCCAGGAGTGCCTGGACCTGACCG
>JAZDKM010000036.1:0-25058 GCA_043803085.1 Planctomycetota bacterium | reverse complement strand
CCCGAGCGCCGACCCGGGGGCCAAGACCGAAAGGCGGGCGATGGATTCCCCCGTCGCCCGTCTCTTCCCAACCCCCTTCGGGATTGGCATCAAAGCGATAAATCCCTCGCGGCGCAGCCGCGAGTTCTTCAAAACCCAAACGCCGGGAGATGGTCTCCCGGATGTAGCTAACTCAGAACGGCCGATTGTCCATTTCACGCTGAACCATTACAAGTGACAAAGGAGCTACCCATGGCTGAAATCATCCCGTTCGGCGCATCCGGCGGCATCGGTCAGTACCTGGTCAAGAAACTGGCCTCCGAGCATAAGATCGTGGGCACGTACAACCGGTCGGATCCCTCGCGCTTGGATCCCGGTGCGATGTACTACCGTGTCGACGTGACCGAAGCGGCCGCCGTCGAAGATTTTGTCAAGACGATCGGCGCCGGTCTCAAGAACCCCGTACTCATCTATACTCCCGGTATTTCACCGAACGCCCTGGCGCACAAGTTTGCGGAACCCGACTGGGACCAGGCGCTCGCCATCAATTTGACGGGCGCGATGCGGGCCGTGCGGGCGATGTTGCCTTTCATGCGAAGCCTGCAGTGGGGTCGCATCATCTTTTTGTCTTCCGTCCTGGCCCGGCAGGGGATTCCTGGTACGATCGCTTACTCGGTAACGAAGGCGGCATTGGCGGCCATGGGAAGGGTGCTCAGTGTCGAGAACGCCACCAAACGCATCACGGCAAACACCCTGGCGCTAGGCTACTTCAGCGTGGGGATCATTGAGACTGTGCCAGAGCCGTATTTGAAGGAACATGTCCCTCCGCGGATTCCCCAAGGCCGCCTCGGCGACCCCGCCAGCATCGCTGCCGCCGTTCGGTTCATCATCGAGGCCGACTACCTGACCGGCGCCACTATCGATGTCAACGGGGGTATGCTCGGGGCCTGACCAGCGCCGGTTTCTTGGGGAGGCTCGGACGGACGCACCGGGCCCGCCGGGTGGGCCACGATCGACGGGCACGGCTCCTAGACTGATGATTCGATCATCGAGAGAGTGCCGTGGTTTGGGCGAACCACGGGCGGACATTGGCCTACGACATGCGGAATACTCACTGATCGCCTCAGGTTGCCGGAGATGGCACACGGAGCAAGTATGGCAGAGAAAAACGTGGACGCTCAGAAGTGCAGCATCGCCCTGATGGAGCCGAGGGACGCGCTCGAGCTGGGACGCATGTACCGGACCGAAATCCCGTGGGCCATTTTCTCCATCATGGGCGACCGTTTCACCGCGCGGTTCATCGAGTGGATTCACCAACAGGAGAACTCGCGGGTGTGGGTGGCGAAGAACGAGACGGGACAGATTCTGGGCATTAGTGCCGGCACGCTCGACAAGCCTAGAATCTACCGCAAGATCGTGAGGGAGCATTGGCCCACCCTGGTACGCAGCGTGCTCTTAAACCTGTATCGCCCAGCGGTACTCCGATGGCTCTGGCGGGCGGTCTGGGAGAAGGTTCGGCCGGTGCCGGAAGTTTGGCGCAGTGCTCCTCGACCTGCTGCGGAGTGGCTATTACTGACCGTCGTCGAAAAGGCTCGCGGCACGGGACTAGCCGCTCGGCTGCGCGAGCGAATGGAGGCGGACTTCCGCGAGTGGGGTCTTCAAGGTCCGTATATGATGTTGCCGCTGGCGACCAATCAAGCCTCTCTGGCCTTCCTCAAGAAACAAGGCGGACGGCTCGTCGCGGAAGTTTCCACGCGAGGCCATGTGATTCATGAATTACACAAGGAACTGCCGCTCGATGGCACGTGATCCTGTGCAGCAGTTCGAAGCCGCTTTTGCGCGATATCAGGGCGCCGCGGCGGCGCGGGCGTTTTGGATGGGGCGGGTCGGACTCTACGCGGTCCTCCGATCCCTGGGGGTGGAAGGCGACGACCGGGTGGGCATCTGTGCGTACACCTGCATGAGCGTGGTGGAAGCAGTGACCCGGCTGGGGGCGGTACCGGTCTTCCTGGACGTAGACCGCCACCTGAACATTGCCTCGGCGTCCCTGGAGCGCCTCGGCGAACCTTTGGCGGCGCTGATCCTCCAGCACACCTTCGGCGTGCCCTGCGACTTGGACGCGTGCCTGGCCTGGGCGGCGGCGCGCGGCGTCCCGGTCATCGAGGACTGCTGCCACGCACTGGGAGCGACGTGGAACGGCCAGCTCGTCGGCCGCTTCGGCTGCGCCGCCGTGTTCAGTTTCCAGTGGGGTAAGCCCTTCAGCACCGGACAGGGCGGCATGGTGACGTTTCCCCAACCCGATCTTGTCCGCGAGGTCGACCGGGTAATCGCGCGGGACGCGATCGCCCCGCGTTTTCTGGAATCGGCGTCGCTAGGAGTGCAATGCTACCTGTATCGCTGGTTCGTGACGCCCGGCACGCGTGCTTGCGTGAAGTCAATGTACCACTGGGCCTGCCGGCACGGTCTGGTCGCCGGTTCGGAGCCGCGGTCGGAGTGCCTGGTGGGCATGGTTCCGGGCTTCCTCAAACTGGCCTCGCCCGGTCAGGCGCGGGCGGGCTTGCAGCAACTGCGCCGGTGGCCCCACGCCCTGCCGCGGCGGCGGGAAGCCGCCGCGGCTATCCACGCGAAGCTGCAACAGGAAGGCCTCGAGTTCGTCCAACCGGACCGCCGCGCCGCGCCGATGTATCTGCGCTGTCCGGTCTGGGTAAGGCGCAAAACGGATATCTTGGATGCTGCCGAACGCGCCCGCCTGGATATCGCCGGCTGGTATATCTCCGCCGCTCACCCGCTGCCCGGAAAGCAGGCCGAGGAGTTGGGCTACGTCCCCGCCGCGTGCCCCAACGCGGAAGAAGCGTTCGCCCGGGTCGTGACCCTGCCGACGGCCCCGCCGCTGACCCCGGTGGCGCTGGACCGGACCATGCGCATTATCGTGGGCCCCGCATGACCCGCCGAACCGCAACGCATGCAGTCGGGATCAACGGATGAAAAATGTCAGCACCACCTAAAGAAATCGAGTTTCCCCGCGTCCCGCTGAAGCATTGCACCACCGAGGAGCACTGTGCGTCGCTGCGCGCCGCCGGCGCCCTTCCCTTCTGGTGGTACCAAGACTTCGGGCGCTCCGGCCGGAATTCCTCATTGCCGTTCCAGGATAATCTCGGTCACTGGTGGTATCAGGTGCGTCCGGGCTTCGCGTGGCCGGTGAACGCCTTCGAGGTAATTTCCAGCAGAGGACTCCGCCTGCCCTTCCGCAAGACCTACTTGGCTTACCAGCACATCGTACCGCAGGACGAGGCTTCCAATTCCATGTTGGTGATCAACACGATCACCGATCTCGCCGCCTATGGGTCGCAGTCCATCGACGACAAACGTCGCAACGCCATTCGCAAAGGCTACCGGTCCTGTGACGTGCACGTGGTCGACCGGGTCGACGACGCCTGGCTGCACGGCGCCGTGAAGGCTTGGAACGATCTGGTGGACCGCACCGGCTGGCGCAATCGGCGCGATCCCGCCATGTTGCAGTCCTCCTGGACGCGCCTCCTGGAGCTACCCGCCGCGACGATTCTTCTGGCGATCGACAAGGCTTCCGGCCAGGTGGCAGGGTTCCTCATCACCAAGATCTACGGGCAAACCGCCTACGTGGACACCATCGCCTCGAACTCTGATCTGCTCAAGAGCAACCCCAATGACCTGTTGATGTACACGTTCATCCGCAACGCGCAGCAGCTCCTAAGTGTGAACATAATGCACTACGCCATCAAGTCCAACGTCGATCCCTTGGAGCAGTTCAAACGGTCGTTGGGCTTTGCGCATTGCAGTTTCCCGGCGGTCCTGCGTACGCGACCCGGATTACTGACTGCACTCCGGTTGGTGTATCCCGGGATGTACAAACGCTTGACTGGACGGCTCTAGTCGCGCAGAACGGCATTCCACGGAGGCATCGGCAACCGTAGGCTGGAGGGTAACGATACTCCGTAGCGGGTTCACGTGGCAACGTGGAACCCTTTGCAGCTCAGCGCGGCTTGTGGTAGGTCTCCCACCGGTTACAATTCGTTTCGTCCTGCGGTCAGCCGGTCCGCGCGGGCCCCGGCGGGGGCGCGGAGGGGGCCGTTGTGCGCCGAGCCTGTTGTGATTGCGCCATGAAGAATGACGTAAATCCAGGGTCGATGGTTGTTGAGGACAACAAGATCCGTTGGGATGAGGAGTCCGCGCAGGTCCGTGCCGCGTGGTACATCCCCCCCAAACCGCCGGCGCCCATAGGTTGGCTGGTGTTCAGCGAAGAATTCGTCCTCCGCGTGCTGCAAGGACGCTATACTCAACAGTTGCCCGCGCGTAGGACCCTCCCTTGGCGAGCAGTCGGATTCATCGTGCGTGCGGCGTTGGCCGTGGCCCAGTTTGCCCTGATGTTTTTTTCCGTGGTTCCGCTGATCAGTGGGGGCATGGAGATGCTGGCGGCCCACTTTCGGCGCGGCGGGTTCGGCTTCTTCCTCCGCTCCTGCTACTGGAAGACCAAGCTGGACAGCCTGGGTCAGGACACGCTCATCGATCGCGGGATCGACATCTGGGGGGCCCGCAACATTCGAATCGGCTCCTGCTGTCACCTGGACACGCAGTTGCGTCTGGCCGCAGGGGAAGGTCGCTACGGACAAGGTGGATATCTGTCGGTCGGCGACTACAGCCACATCGGGCCTCGCTGTCACATTGCCGCTCGCGGAGGAGTCACCATTGGCGACTTCGTTTCGATCGAGGCGGGCGTCTACGTCTATAGCGCCACCAACACCCTGATTCATCCGGAGCATCCGGGGCAACTGGTCAGTTTCTCGCACACGGCCCCGCCTGGGTTTCAATCGACGATCGAAGCGCCGGTGTACATCGGGGATTACGCGATGGTCGGGTTCGGCTCCCTGGTCATGCCCGGCGCGGCGATCGGTCTGGGCGCCATCGTTCACCCCCATACCCGGGTGATCGGACAATATCCGCCCTTTGCGAATATCACCGGGCCCGGTCGTTCCAGGCAGAACGGTTGGCGGCGACCGCCCAAGCGCGACCCCCGCGTACGGATCGAGGGCACCCCAACCGAGGTGGAGAGCAAAGGCACGTGACTCGAGCGGCCGATACAAGGTCCAACGGAGGCCTTCTATGCTGAACATGCCGGCGGACGAGGCCTGGGCGACGCTGCTGGCCACGCTGCGTGCCGCACCCGACTCCGGCACGCTCGCCGCCCATAACAAGGCGGCACGCGCAGTGGCAGAGCTGGCCCAGGCGGGAGCCATGCCCAACGGCGTACGTCCGCTGCGCATCGCCCTGCTGCGCTCGATCACAGCCGAAGTGCTGGAGAACTCGCTGGTCGCCTGCCTGGCCGAGTGTGCGTTTGCCGCCCAGGTGACCTTGGGCCAACTCGGCAACGTGGCCCACGAAATCTGGGACGACGGTTCCTTTGTTTACGCGCAACCCTTCGACGTTTGCATCGTCCTGGCCCTGGCCGAGCACATTCTGCCCGGGTTGTTCAACCTTTCCCAATCCGGCGGCCCGCAGAGCGGGGTGGATGCGTTTCAGTCCCAAATCGAACATCTGGCCGACCAGTTCCAGGGACTCGTCATCGTCTGCAATTTTGCCCTGCCGGAGTTCCTGCTGACGCCGCATCTTCAGACCCAAACTCCGCTCAGCGGCCGTTACGCGGTGGCCCGGGCCAACCAGCGGCTCGCCGAGGCGGCCGCGAAGCGGCACAACTTGGTGATCTGCGATTTGGAGTCCCTGGTTTACCGCATGGGCGCCGAACGCGTTTACTCTGCCCGGGACATGGCCGCCGCCATGCAACCGCTGGCCACGGAGGCAATTCCCGTGTTCGCCCGTCAACTGGCCGAGTTGTGCAGGTTGTACACCGCCCCGCCGGTCAAGTGCCTCGTCCTGGACTGCGATAACACGCTGTGGGGTGGGATCGTCGGCGAAGACGGCCTTTCCGGTATCCAGTTGGGCGAAACTTATCCAGGATTGTGCTACCACCAGTTTCAACGGCAATTGGATGAGCTCAACCGGCTTGGCTTTCTCCTCGCCATCAACAGCCGGAACAACGAAGCCGACGTCAAGCAGGTCTTCGAGAGGCACTCCGGCATGGTCCTCACCTTAGACCAGATCGCGGCGGCGCGGATCAACTGGCAGGACAAAGCCACCAACATGCGCGAGATCGCCGCGGAGTTGAACCTCGGCTTGGACAGCTTCGTCTTCATCGACGACAGCGAGTTCGAGATCAACCTGATCCGCGACCAGCTTCCCGAAGTACGGTGTTGCCTGGTCCCGCGGCAGCCCTGGGCGCTGCCGGGTCTGCTCCCGCAGTCCGGAATCATCGACCGCCTGAGTGTCACTCCCGAGGACCGCGAGAAGGCCCACATGTACGCCCAGGAACGCCGCCGCCGGCAGTTCCAGCAGGAAGCGGGCAGCCTGGAGCAGTATCTCCGCGGGCTGGGGATTCGGATGAAGCTCGAGCCGTTCGATCCTCAGCAGCACCTGGCCCGGGCGGCCCAACTCACCCAGAAAACCAACCAGTTCAACCTGACCACGCGCCGGTATACCGAGGCCGAGCTTCTCGCCCTGTGCCAGCAGGAGGCGTCCGTTTTTCTGGCTTCCCTCTCGGATCGGTTCGGCGACCACGGGCGCATCGCCCTCGCGCTCACCCGGCCTGCGGCATCGCCGCGGACGTGCCATCTGGATGTTTTTCTGTTAAGTTGCCGGGTGATCGGCCGCGGAGTGGAAGACTCGTTTCTCCGCCTGGTGATGCGCGAGATGCGGCGGGCCGGGTTCGAGAAGTTCACGGCGGAGTTCATCCCGACCGCCAAAAACACCGTTTGCAGGGACTTTCTGGCCAAGAACAACTTAGTGGAGGTCAACCGTGCTGCCGATGATCGTACTTCCTACGAGTACGATCTGACCCAGGACGTGCCGGCGGCGGCGGACTGGATCACGATCTGCTGAAGGCCCCGCACCTATGGACCAGAAACTGCAGGAAATCTTGTGCGACGTGTTCAGGATCGCTCCCGAAGCCTATCACGCTGAATTGGCCTCCGCGGATGTGGAGGCCTGGGACAGCGTGCTGCACATCACCCTGATGCTGACCCTCGAGCAAGCGTTCGACGTCTCCTTCGAGCCCGAGGAAGCGGCGCAGTTGACCACCGTGCCGGCCATCAAGGCGGCCCTCGCCAAGAAGCTTTCGCCTCCCCAGTGTTGATTGCGGGGGGCGTATGGTCAAACCCGCCATTCGCGATTCGCCATCGGCCATCCCCCCACAGGCATTCGCGATACAATCACCAACCATGATCGCCACCTACGAAGGACCGCTGCTGCCGAGGTATCGCCGGCGTCTCGCGCTGGGGGGGCTGATCCTGGCCTGGGGCGCGCAGGCGATCGTTACCCAGTCTTTGCTGATCCGCGAAGCCCTCGTCCTCATGTTCGGGAGCGAGTTCGCCTGGGGTGTGGTGTTGTCGGCCTGGCTATTCGGCGTGTCCCTGGGGGCCCTGGTGGGCGGTCGGCTCGCGCGAAGCGGCCGGGAGGATATCCGGCTGGTCGCCGTGCTGCTGGTGCTTAGCCTGGCGGCGTGCGTCGAACTTTGGGTCTTCCGCGGCGCCCGGGCATGGCTGGGGGTGGCCCCTGGTGAGTTGCTCCCGCTTTCCAAGACAGCGGTCGCGGCCATGCTTTTCGTTTCGCCGGTCGGCGCCCTGGTGGGTATGGCGTTCCCCCTGGCGTGTTGCATCGGAAGCGTCCGCGAGCCAGATGAGCCTCAACTCGTGAATCGAGGGGCCATGCGGTTGGGTGAGGTCTATGCCCTCGAATCGGCCGGAAGCCTGATCGGCGGCGCCGCATTCAGCTTCTGGGCGGTCGAGCATCTGGCTCCGATTCAGACGGCCTTAGCGTGCGGCGCGCTCACGGCTACGGCTGCGAGCGGCTTGCTGGCCACGACCTCCCGCAGGCCGCTCGCAGCGTTCGCCCTGCTCGGGACCGGCGTTGCGGCATTGCTGGCGGCCGTGCTGGGCGGCGAAGCGTTGAACCGCCGGCTCGTCGACCGCCGCTGGCACGATGTGGCCCCAGGGTACACCTTGTGTGCCGAGGCGGAATCGAAATACCAGAACCTCACCGTTGGCCGACGGGCCGAGCAGTTCACCCTCTACTGCAACGGACAGGTCGCCGCGGACTTCCCTGATCCGTACACCTTCGTCCCACTGGCCCATTTCTGGATGTGTCAACATCCCGCTCCTCGGCGTGTATTGGTGCTGGGCGGCGGGGCCGAGGGGCTGTTGGCAGAGGTTCTCCGCCACCCGGTCGAACACGTCGACTACGTCGAGCCGGACCCTCGCCAAATTCAGATCATCGAGCCCTATCTGGCAGAGCAGGACCGCCTAGCGCTGGGGGATAACCGGGTCACCGTACACCACGTAGACGCCCGATACTTCGTAAAGACCCAACGCGACCGCTTTGATCTGGTCATCGCTCATCTGCCGGAGCCGATGTCGGCGTTACGCGCCCGCTTCTACACCGACGAGTTCTACCATGAGCTACGCCGGGCGATGACCCCGCGGTCGGTCCTGTGTATGACGGTCGCGGCGGCTCCCGGCGAACTCTCTCCAGTGTCAGGCGGGTACCTGGCCTCCGTCCGGGCGACGCTGCAACGACATTTCCCGTACCTGATTGTGGGCTGGGGCGACCCGGCCCAGGTTCTGGCGGCCACAGATGCTCATCTTGTGACCGCCGACCCCGCCACGCTCGTCGCCCGGTACACCGAGCGCGGTGTCAAGTCGGAGTGGTTCGACCCCGTGTGGTTTGAAGGGGCCGCCGATTGGCTGGAGCCCCAGAAGCTCCGCGACCGGGCGGAAGAGCTCGACGCGATCCAGACGGTGGAGATCAGCACGGACCTGCGGCCCGCGGTGTACCTCCAACGTCTCGTCCTATGGGATCGGATGACCGGCGGCTCCTCCGGACGCGTCATCGAGCGTCTGCGCGCCATCCGCTTGTCCAAACTGACCGCCGGTCTAGTGCTGCTGGGGGTAATCGTTTTGCTTTCCTGCCGGCTGCGCCGAAAGTCTTCGGCAGGCTGGGCGGCAGGGGCGATTGTGTTCTCGGTCGGAAGCACCGGTTTCGCAACGATGGCGTTGAGCATCGTCTGGTTGTTTGCGTTTCAGAACCTTTACGGCTACGTCTACAGCCGCATCGGCTGGATCATCGCCGTGTTCATGGGCGGACTGGTGATCGGTTGTGCGCTGGCGGGCCGCTGGTCGAAACCTCCTGCCGATGTGGCGGGGCGCCCGTGGCAAAAGTTGTGGCACAGGCTTCCAGCCTGTGTTTCCGCGGGCGAGATGCCCGTGCCACACCGCTCTTGGCCGCTTTCACCAGGGGCCGCCACCGCGCCCGCGCGCCTCTGGCGAGGGCTGGTCGGCGTCGATGTGTTCCTGGCTCTGCTGGCCCTGTCGGTGCCCTTTCTCCTGCCGGCGCTGGGGTCCGTACAAGACACGCGGCTGGCCTTCGCGTTCGTCGAGTGGGCCGTCTCGACGATGGTGGCCTTGACCGGCGTGCTCGGCGGGGCAGCCTTCGCCCTGGCCGGTGGTTTGCAGCTTGCCGTGACGGGCGACGCTGCCCGCGCCGCCGGCAGCATCAACGGAGCCGACCACGCCGGGGCTTGCCTCGGCGCGCTACTCACGGGGATCGTGCTGGTGCCCGTGTTCGGCACCGCCACGACGGCCTTTCTGCTGGTGGGTGTCAAGTTGGCTGCCGCCGTTCTGCTCATAGCGGCCCGGCGCGTGCCCGTAACGCCGCGATCATCGTCCGGATAGGAGAGGTAGCCGGAGTGGTCCGCGGGCGCGGACCCTACCCGTTGCCGGTCCGCTTCCTCACGGTCGTGGCTCGCCGACCACCTTCGCGTCCAACTTACCCAGCACAAACCGTGAGTAATAGGCGATCCCCAGGCAGGTCAGCGGGATGGCCAACACCAGCCCGAGAAACCCGAGCAGTTTCCCCCATACGAAAACGCCCAGCATGATCACCACCGGCCGCAGACCGGTGGTCTTGCCCATAATCCGTGGGGTGAGCACGAGATCCTGTAGCGTTTGGGCCACCGCGAACACCAGCAGCACCAGGAACCACGACCCGATCACGCTCGAACCGGTTTCCAACGCCCGGAACAACCCCAGCAGCGCGGCCGGAACCAGCGCGACGACTTGCAGATAGGGTACCATGCTCAGCAGACCCACAAACAGCCCCAGCGGGATGCCCAGACGCAGGCCGATCAGTTTGAAGCCGAGGGCGCACACGATCCCGAGCGCGGCCGATATCAAAACCTGTCCGCGAAAGTAACGCTTCATGGCCAGCGCGAACTCGTTCACGAATTGCACGATGGCGTCTTTGTAGACCGGCGGCAGGAGGTCGGGCCAGCGACGACTCACCCGTTCGTAGTCCAGCAGAATGAAGACCAGATAGACCAGGACGACGACAAGCCCGGTGAGCCAAAGCAGGAAGCTCACCGCGCCGCTCACCAGTCCCAGGAGTCCCGGGGCGATGCGCCGCGCGAGGTCCTGAAGCAGTGCTGACACGCGGTCCGCGGTCAGCGCGGCGGAGAATCCGCCGATGATTCGATCCAGCGCGTTTTGTAGCCACGGCGGTTGCCGGTCACGAAACGCCCGATAGGCATCGGCGAAGGACTGATGCGGCTCTCCAACCTCTCCGTGGACTGGAGAACCCTGGCCCAGTTCCTGGACGAAGCCCAACTGGCGAATCTGGTCGCCGAAGGCCGCGAACTCGTTCAGGATGATCGGGACCAGCACGATCACCAAGACGGAGCCGATCACGAACGCCCCGCACACGGTGAGGAACACCGCCGGCCCGCGCCGCCCGCCCAGCCGCGTCTGGAAGGCGTTCACGATGGGGTGGAGCAAATAGGCCAGCAGCAGGGCCACGGCGAACGGAATCAGCACGTCCGCGAGGTAGCGCAGCAACCAGAACAGGCCCAGACCGCCGGCGACGATCAGGAGCAAGCGGAAGACACGGTCGAAATCCCACGGGCGGACGGGGGCGACTTTGTCGGTCATGGGTGACATTCAACCGCCGAGAGCGGGCGGAGGCAAATGCCGAGTCATGCGAAGGCCCTCCGTCGGCTCCCCCCAGAGGTCCAGGTCCGTGGCGAAGCAGGACGGTTTACCGTGCAAAGGACAGGATGGTCCACCTCCTGCGGAACCCTGCGGTACTCCATAGCCGTTCTAGTGTGGTTGGTCATGCTGATCGCATCTTACCTGCCTGCCGGCAGGCAGGTCCGAACCGCGACCGTGAGGGAGCGAACCGTGTTCAACTCAGCGGGGCCGCTTCCTGACGGGCGCGGTTCGGATCACAAAAGACGCACCCATTCTGACCAACCGCACTAGGGCAGTACGCGAATAAAGGGCGCCACTTCTTGCCTCTTGCATCACAAACGGTTGAAGTGTTACAAAATCATCATACTGCTTTGGTGTGAATGTGCATCCCTTGCGGACCCTGAGGTGGGACCATCATGAACGAGAATAGCTGGAAGACCGCTATCACCGACATCAAGCCCAATGAGATTCGCTTGCGCGGATATCGCATCGACGAGTTGATGGGGCGCGTCGATTTTGGACAGGCCGTTTACCTGCTCCTGCGCGGTGAACTGCCCGACGACCGGGTCGGACGCTTGCTGACCGCCATGTTGGTTTCTTCGATCGACCACGGTCCGGACGCACCGTCGGCCCATGCCGCCCGTAGTGCGGCCTCCACCGGTGCGCCGCTCAGCGCCTGCGTGGCCTCGGGGGGTGTTGTCGATCAACCGCTTTCATGGGGGCGCCATCGAAGATGGTGCGCGAGCGCTCAAGGAAGTCGTGGACCTCGCGACGGAGAAGAAGTGCTCCCTGGACGAAGCGGCGGATCAGGTGCTGGCCGGCTACAAGGCCCGTAAGATTCGTGTGGCCGGTTTCGGTCATCGCGTGCACACGGCCGACCCGCGAACGGCCCGCCTGTTCCAACTCGCCGCCGAGGCCGGCGTTGCCGGTCGGTACGTCGAAGCGTGTAAGGCCGTCGAGGCCGGTCTGGAACGCCAGATCGGCGAGAAGCTGCCCATCAACGTCGATGGGGCGATCGGGGCGATCCTGCTCGAACTGGGCTTCGAGTTCGAGGTGATGAACGGCCTCTTCATCCTGGCCCGGACGGCCGGCCTCATCGCCCAGGCCCGCGAAGAAGCCGTCCGCGAGCGGAAGATGCGCTCGATGACTCCGGGCACGCACCGCTACGACGGCCCCCCGCCACGGTCGCTGTAGGTCGGTCCATCCGGGGCTTGCCGTACCGCCGCGGATGCCTACTCTTCGCCAACCTTCGTCCGAACCGGGCGGGCGGACGTCGGATCGGCCCGGTAGTCTTCAATCACTGTGCCGACGGGCAAAGCATCCTCGGTGAGTTGGGCCTTTATATGCTGGATGACCTCCTCGTGGCTTGTTCTCTTGGCCCCATGAAAATCCACCACGGTCACGTCCTTACCCGTGGGCCCAATGTCGAGAAGAGTGATCGTGCCCTTTAACGGAATGGTTAGCCCATCCTCCGTCAGCGTCCCGGTGATGGAGATCAACTCGCACTCCGTGCATTCGATGGCGCGCCGAATCCGGTTGAGACCCCGTATCAGCGCCGCATGCTCCAACACGTAGCGAAGCTGGCCCGTGGCTCCATCGTAGAACAGCACACGAGCCGCAAGGTGGTGCGGCGTGTGGCCGAGCGGCGGATACCACCAGATCCATACTTCGGTGACTTTGAGCGGGAAGAACTGGGCCGGAATATCTTCCCACACAAGCGCCACATCTCCGCCACCAAAGCCGTTCGCGGCAAAAGCGGAACTCTGCTCGACGCGCTCGACCTGCCAGGTGTATTGGTCGGGAATGTTCGCCGCCGCGGTCGGCAGCAGGGTCAAGTTGTTCACCAGCATGATGCAGCAGAATACACTGACGAATGGGTTAGAGACTTTGAACACCCTCATCACATCTCACCTCCTGAGTTCGGGACCCGCTGAAGAGCGAAGCCGTTACGATCCGTTGCCGATGCGGGGTCAGGGGGCGAAATCAGCCAGCCCCCGGCGCCGCGTCCGAGCGATGTCAGGACCGTGCCGACTGCGGATTACCGATTGCGAATTCCACCATCCGCGGAACCTGCAGTATCAACTGCGATCCCGGCCCGCGCGGGCTCTCCTGCACCGTGGTCGCTCTCACCGATCTGGATCCTGGCCACGCGGTTGCCCGGGCTGGCGGTGACGTTCTTCTCAACGGGGCGGTACTGGGAGGGCATGGGCGGCACCCCCGTCGCTCGGACTTGGGGTCCACGGATGCAAGGGCCGATGTTCAACAGCCTACCGGTTCCCCGGCCGGTGTCAAGGCGAGCGGCTCGGCTGGGACTACGACCTGACCTACCTGGCCGACCTGGAGGTGCCCAATGGCTAAGTCCATCGTGATCGAGTTTGACGAGAACGGCGACTGCTCCATCGAAGCCCAGGGGTTTGTCGGCCCGGCGTGCGACAAAGCCCTGAGCGAGATCGAGAAGGAACTCGGCCAGACTACCCAGCGCACAGTCGCCGGCGAGCGACGGAGCAGCGTTAGACGCAGCCAGTCGGATGCTGGAGCGCCATCCCCTGCCTGGTGTGTGGTTGTCCACTCGGTGTACCGCCGTGCAGCGAAACCGTGACTGAGAGGAACTGGATGCGTTAATCTCGCACGTCCGGGTCTGTGGGAGCCCGGGGCGGGAAACCGCCCTGGGCGGCCCGGTCTCTCGTCCTCGACGTGAATGGGTGGCTGTCGCTCTCGTCCCCAACTCCCGCACGAGATTCGAGGCGTCAGGGATGATCGTTGCCCAAGTCACGCTGAGTTCCGTGCGGAAGGTTCTCCACCCGCGGAACACATGGCAGGCGAATTCTGGGGCTCGAAGTCGGCAACCGCGGCACGATTAAAGTGTAGCTTCACAATCTCGTCGTAACAGCTTCATCGAGAACAGGTTATGTCCCCTGCGCAGTTCGGTCGGACCGGATTATGGAGCCTAGCGCACCCTACGTTGATAGGAAAATGAGGAGCATCCTTGGCTTGCCGATATAAGTAGGGTATACTGATAGTGGATCTGAACCCCGGGCTAGTTCGGGTAGTAGGATCCCCCAGGGCCCGCAAGGGCCCCACTTTTTTCTGCCATCACAGCCGCACGACTCCTTTTCCGCTTGGGTCTTTGGTCGTTGCATGCTTGCACAGCACCGGAGCCAGCCGCTGAAAGTACGCGCCCCCGCCATGGCGCTTCATATAGCTCGATGGCTCGATGCTCTGCTTCAACAGAAACACCGCACAATCCGCCGCCTGGATCAGATAAGACTCGCGTGAATTCCGAAGCACCGGGTCTTCGATGATCACCCGGATCGGCTCGTCCTTGTAGACGAACGCGCCCGACCGTTGGCGTACTCTGAGTTGGTTGCTCAGCCGCATGGCATGCAGGAACCGGCGCAGTTTCTGTCCATCGGTGTTGTCGGGAAAGACGATCCCACGGTCGTCGGCGTTCTTCGGGCCCGGAAAATTCTGATACCGGATCGTGTTCTCGAATCGCTGAAACAGCGTGTACCATGCCCAGCGGAAGACTTCGTCCTTGTTTGGCACCTTACCCGTTCGTTTGTCGACCACGACGTTGATGATGCTTACATCGGCCAACGTTCCCATCGTGTCGGCGAAATGGCGGATGATCCCCAATCGCTCATGCTTACGCAACCGTTGCAGCGATGCTGCCGTTCTCGACGGCTTGTGGAGCATGTCGGCAGCGTGGATCTCGTCTTCGAGGTAGACCCTGTAACGCCGCTTGAGCCAGTATCGAAAACTCAGCAGTTTCGCCATCGTGTCGCGCCAGCGAAGTTCATGGACCACGAGTCCCGAAAGGCAAAACAGGTTCGACGGCGAGCCGTCGGCTGGCATGCCACAATCCCCGCTGTCGTCCACATACATCAAGTACATAAGGCCTCGTTCACCTTAGGCAAGACGGGCTCGCCCAACGATCCGGCAGCTTGCCCCTGGGCGGAGGTACCACGGATCAGTTGTTTCAAGCCAGCTATCGTGTCTCTCCGTGCGCTCGGGATGCTGCGGGTATCGACGCTATTCCTGTCCGCCCGGCGGAGGGCTCGGACGCGGTCCTGATGGTGCGGGCTCCGCCGGCGCGGGCTGAGTGGGCGCCGGCTGCGGCGGGCGAGGGCTCGGTGGCGCCACATCAACCGGCGCGAGCGGAGGCTTCCCTGCCCGCCCATCGGGAACGGGGGAGACCATCGTCGGATGGACGTCAACTGGCACTCGTGCAGGCTTCCTGCCACCAACGAAGACCTCGGATTGCGGTTCTGGCTTATCCGTCATGGAAGTTGCTCCTCGTAGGTTGTAACCAGTAAACGACAGGAGCAGTGTAACCCCTAGCACAAACAAGACAAGGCTCCCGTAGTTCAACCAGTCCATGAGTAACAGGCGACGGCATTTCGACTGCGCGGTGCGGACCTCTGTCCACGAGAACTTGTCGCCCGCGTGCTGTGCCTTGCGGTCCAGGATGTCGCGGAAGTCGCGGAACAACGGGCCGCTCTGGTGGATGGAAACGAGCACAGCGGCGACCGATAGCGTAAACGCGATCCAAGCCAAAACGATGAGGACGGGACGGCGTACGGGACCGTCACCGATGATATCGTGGATGAACGTCACCGAGAGCGCCAATGCACCGCCGCTGAGCATCAGGAGATACTTGTCATAGCTCTTCGAGTAATCCTGCTCTCCCTCAATCAGCTTGTTGCGCTCGTCTCGGTAGGCTGGCTCCCATTCATACGTCATTGGCGGATACTCCAGCGGGGCGCCGTGGCCGGCCGTATGCGCGGGCCGGCCTTGCGTGGTTTCAGCGTCGCCCGGCATTCTACTCGCTACTCTGAGTTCACGATTCTGCCCGCGCCCCGATCGTCGCGCTGGCCGTTTCGCTCCACGGTCCCTTTTCGCCGATTGTGGCGACCCAGCGGAGCATGTAACGAGCCCTCCTGCCGCCGTCTCGTCGAGATACGGGCCGTCCCTCAGTGCGATAGCGCCCGCATGTCGGTGTGGTCCGACCCGCGCCCAAGTTGACGTTGCTTCGCAGCCCAATTGAGTCAGCCCCGAGGTTAACTTGGGGCGGGACCGAGGTCAACTTGGGCATGGGCCGAGGTCAAGTTGGCCTGATAGCCAAGTCAACTTGACTCGGCTCCGCGTACGGGTGGTAGGGGGACCACGTACGAGCGGTACTCGTCGTCGATTTAAACCACCGGTAGTTGACTCCGCCGCAGTTCGCCCAAGCCTCGGCAGTACAACCCTCAGAGAACGCCTCAGCGGAACTTGCGTCGTGGTGAACGGTCCCCGCGCGAACAGGTTACCCCGGCGTAACCCCGGCGGCAAGCAAGAGGGACCCGTCCCCGGACCCCATGCGCATCATCGTGACCCCAGGGTATGCCTGGCCAACGCATTGTGGATTTCCTTACCTTTCGCTTTGCCTCCAGCCGATAATTCAGCTAGAGAGGCAAGGGTTGTTTTGCGCGCGGTTTCGTAATTCGCTTTCGGTGGAACATGAATCAGCGGACACGGATGTTCAAGACCTTGGCGCTTCTGGCGGTGTCGATGACGGCTACCACGGTCCTCCTCGGCCACCTGGAACCCTCTGCGTCCTCGGCGGGGTTCTACCCCTCCCCCGAGCATATCAAGCAAATGGTCCGGTCTGCCGTGGACGGCACGGAAAGGATCGTGCCCGACACGTGGAGCGGCGTCGAGATCGTCTTGGAACAGGAGGTGGGGGCGTACGGGCGAGACCGGCTGGCGGCGCTCTCTGACTCCGGCTCCTATCATTTCTGGGTCGGCCACCACGGTGAGGTTTGGGTAGCGCGGGCGTGGTCTGAACCGAGGCCCGGCTCCGCCGGCGGCACGATTCGCGTGGCCTTGGCGAGCTCCGGGGATGGTTCGGCGACCTCTCCGCGGCAATGGGCGGCTCTGCGCGCCCTCCTGCATGAACTAGGAGGCGTGGTCAGGCCTGGGATGATGTCGGAGACCACGCCGGATTGGCTAACGTTATCGGACGAGGCTACACACGACGAGACTCTGCAAGCCCGTCTACGCTCCGAAGGCTTACTCGGGTAGAAGCCCTCAAGCTATGCGTACGCGTTCAGCGCCTTCATGTATTGGCCACGCTCGAATGCGGCGGGGTCGGGGCAGGCGCGCTGGTTCATACTGCCCTGTAACTGGCGTACGCTCGCGTACTCGTGGTCTTCCATCCACTCCTTCATGCCTTCGAGAATCGTGCCGACCGCACCCATGCCGTTCCGCAGCAGCGTGGCACACAACTGGGTCACGTCCGCCCCGGCCATCAGCAGCTTGAGCACGTCAAACGAGGTGTAGATGCCGGTGGTGGCCGCTAAGCTGGCGTTGACCAGCGGATCGAGGATGGCGATCCAGCGCAGGGCGATCCGCATCTCGTGTGGGGCGCTCAAGGCCAGGTCGGGCACCACCTCCAGCGTTTCCAAGTCGATGTCAGGCTGATAGAAGCGATTGAACAGCACCAACCCGTCGGCCCCCTCCGCATCGAGCCGCTTGGCGAAATGGGCGAGCGAGCTGAAGTACGGCACCAGCTTGATGGACACCGGCAGCTTGACGGTGTGTTTCACCTCCCGCAGTACGTCGAGGTAGCGTTTTTCGACCCCCGCGGCGTCCACCTTCGGATCGGCGGCGATGGAGTAGACATTCAGTTCCAGGGCGTCGGCGCCGGCCTGTTCCAGCTTGTAGGCGTAGTCGATCCAGCCGCCGATGGTCGTCCCGTTGAGGCTGGCGATGATGGGGATGTCCAGGGCCTCCTTCGCCCGCCGGACGTGCTCGACGTACTCCACCGGCCCGCGGGGATAAGCCTCCAGCGGCGGCGCATACGTCAAGGCCTCCGCGAAGCTATGCGTGCCGAACTCGACGTAGTGCTCGTGTGCGCGGGTCTCGTGCTCGATCTGCTCCTCGAAAACCGAGTACATTACCACCGCGGCGAGGCCCGCGTCCTCGAGCCGGCGCAGGTTGTCCAGTTCCCGCGAGATCGGCGAGGACGCCGCCACTACCGGGTTCTTCAATTCCAGTCCGAGATATTGGGTCGACAGATCCATCGTTTACCGTCCTGCCATTTTAGTCTGGTAGGGTGGGCATGGCCCACCGCATCAGTTGGATCGGTGGGTTCCGTCCGCCGAGGGCGAACTCCACCCACCCTACTCGGCTATTCCTCCGCCGCGGCCGCAACGGCCTCCGTCTCCTGCTCTGCCCCACCGTGCAACTTGGCCAACGCCTCGTAATGGTGGAACCGGGCCAAGACCGTCTCTTGCGCCATCTTCAGCAGGCGGGCCGCTCGTTCCGGATCGCTCTTGGTCAGCATCTTGTAGCGGTTCTCGGAGTACGCGTAAGTCTCGAACGGCATCCGCGGCGCCCGTGAATCCAGTTGCAGCGGGTTCTTCCCCTCGGCGATCCGCGCGGGGTCGAAGCGGTACAGCGGCCAATAGCCGCACTGCACGGCCGCCTTCTGATGCGTCATGCCCTCCACCATGTTCAAGCCATGCGCGATACAGTGGCTGTAGGCGATGATGAGCGAAGGCCCGTCGTAGGCCTCCGCCTCCACGAACGCTTTCACCGTCTGGGCATCGCTTGCCCCCATGGCCACCTGGGCGACATATACCGTCCCGTAGGCCATGGCCATCATGCCCAGGTCTTTTTTGGCGACGGGCTTGCCCGCGGCGGCAAACTTCGCCACCGCGCCCAGCGGCGTGGCCTTGGACATCTGCCCGCCGGTGTTGGAGTACACTTCGGTGTCCAGCACGAGCACGTTGACGTCGCGGCCCAGCGACAGAACGTGGTCGAGCCCGCCGTAGCCGATGTCGTAGGCCCAGCCGTCGCCGCCGACGATCCACACGCTTTTTGTGACCAGCGCGTCGGCGATGCTGAGCAGGTTGGCGGCTTCCGGCCCGGAGATCTTCTCGAGCTTGTTCTTCAGTGCCGCCACGCGCTCGCGTTGAGCGCCGATGCCCGCTTCGGTGGACTGGTCCGCGTTCAGAATGGTCTGCACGAGGTCTTCGCCCACTGGGCTCGCCAACCTGGTGAGCAACTCGGTGGCGTATTCCTTGTGCTTGTCTAAGGTGAGGCGGAAGCCCAGACCGAACTCGGCATTGTCCTCGAACAGTGAATTGGACCACGCCGGCCCGCGTCCGTCCGCGTTCTTGGCCCAGGGGGTCGTAGGCAGGTTGCCGCCGTAGATCGAGGAACACCCCGTGGCGTTGGCGATGATGGCCCGGTCGCCGAACAACTGACTGAGCAGCTTCACGTAGGGCGTTTCCCCGCAGCCCGCACACGCACCGGAGTACTCAAACAACGGCTGAAGGTATTGGGAGCCCTTCACCGTGGCCACGTTGAGCTTGCCCCGGTCGAACTCGGGCAAGGCCAGGAAGAAGTCGTAGTTCTCACGCTCCGGCTCACGCAACGGCGCCTGCGATGCCATGTTGATGGCCTTGAGCCGCGTTTCCGTTTTGTTCTTGGCCGGGCACACCTCCACGCACAGAGCGCACCCGGTGCAATCCTCGGGGGCGATCTGGATGGTCATCCTCAGCCCCTTGAACTCACCACCGCGCGCCGGCGTGGCCTTGAAGGTCCTGGGCGCGCCCTTCAGGCCGGACTCCGGATAGGCCTTCATGCGAATGGCCGCGTGCGGGCAGACCAACGCACACTTGCCGCACTGGACGCAGGTCTCGGGGTCCCACACGGGGATCTCCAGAGCGATATTGCGCTTCTCCCAGCGGGCCGTGTCGACCGGAAAAGTGCCGTCCACCGGCAGCGCACTGACCGGGAGCTGATCGCCTTGATTGGCGATGATCCGGGCGGTCACCTTGCGGACGAACTCGGGGGCCTTTTCCGAAACCGCCGGGGGGCGCTGGAAACGGCTGCTCACCTTCTCGGGTACCTTGATTTCGTGCAGGTTGGCGAGCGTCTGGTCCACCGCGGCGAAGTTCTTGGCCACCACTTCGTCGCCCTTGCCGCCGTAGGTCTGGAGGATGGCATCTTTGATCTTGCCGATGGCCTCCTCGCGCGGCAGCACGCCGGAGATGGCGAAGAAGCAGGTCTGCATGACCGTGTTGATCCGGCTGCCCATGCCCGTTTCCTTGGCCACCTGGTACGCGTTGATGGCGTAGAGCTTCACTTTCTTGCCGATCACGTCCCGCTGCACTTCCGCCGGCAGCGCGTCCCACACTTGGTCCTTCTTGGCGGTGCTGTTCAGCAGGAAGGTCGCGCCGGGGGCGGCGTAGCGGAGCATGTCATAGCGCTCCAGGAACACCTCCTGGTGGCAACCGATGAAGTTCGCCCGGCTGATCAAATACGTGGACCGGATCGGCCGGGGACCGAAACGCAGGTGCGACACCGTCACCGAACCGGCCTTCTTCGAGTCGTACACGTAGTAGCCTTGGCAGTAGAAACCCGTCCCTTCGCCGATGATCTTGATCGAGTTCTTGTTCGCGCCGACGGTGCCGTCCGCCCCGAGCCCGAAGAACACCGCCCGCACCACGTCGTCCGGTTCGGTGGAGAATGTCGGGGCAAACTCGAGAGAGTGATGCGTCACGTCGTCATGGATGCCCACGGTGAAGTGGTTCTTCGGTCGCTCCTTCTTCATCTCCTCGAAGACGGCCTTGACCATCGCCGGCGTGAACTCCTTGCACGACAGGCCGTAGCGCCCGCCGATCACCCGTGGCCGCCGGGCGAACCCGTCGCGTCCGGCAAAGTAGTGTTCCTCCAGCGCGGTGATCACGTCCTGGTAGAGCGGCTCGCCGGCGGCGCCGGGCTCCTTGGTGCGGTCCAGGGCGGCGATGGTCTTCACCGACCTGGGCAGGGCGGCCACGAACCGCTCGACCGCAAACGGCCGGTAGAGGCGGACCTTGAGCACACCCACCTTCTCGCCCCGTGCGTTCAGGTAGTCGACGGTCTCGTGTACCGTCTCTGCCCCGGAGCCCATCAGCACGATGACCCGCTCGGCGTGGGAATCGCCGACATAGTCGAACAGGTGATACTGCCGACCGGTCACTCGGGCGAATTGGTCCATGGCCTTCTGCACGAGGTCCGGGCAGGCTTGGTAGTAGGGGTTGCAGGCTTCACGGGCCTGGAAGAAGACGTCGGGGTTCTGCGCGGTGCCGCGGATGACGGGGCGGTCGGGGTTCAACGCCCGTGCGCGATGCTTGCGCACCAACTCGTCGGCTATGATGGCCCGCAGATCGTCATCACTAAGATACTCGATCTTCATTTCCTCGTGCGAGGTCCTGAAGCCGTCGAAGAAGTGGACGAACGGCACCCGCGCCTCCAGGGTGGCCGCCTGGGCGATGACCGCGTTGTCCATCACCTCCTGCACCGAGCCTGAGGCGATGAGACCGAAGCCCGTGCTGCGGCACGCCATCACATCGCCGTGGTCCCCGAAGATCGAGAGGGCGTGGGTGGCCACCGTGCGGGCCGACACGTGAAAGACCGTCGAGCTCAGCTCCCCCGCGATCTTGAACATGTTGGGGATCATCAGCAGCAAGCCCTGCGAGGCGGTGAAGGTCGTGGTCAGCGCGCCGGTTTGCAGCGCCCCGTGGACGGCCCCGGCGGCCCCGCCCTCACTCTGCATCTCCACCACGGTGGGGACCGTCCCCCAGATGTTCTTCCTGCCTTCGGCCGACCATGCGTCCGCCCATTCGCCCATGTTGGAACTTGGCGTGATGGGATAGATGGCACAGACTTCATTGATACGATGCGCTACGCTGGCGGCGGCCTCGTTACCGTCGATCGTGACCTTCCGTCCACTCATGATCTCGTTTCCTTACCTTGCGGTGGGTCGGGCAGCCGGCGTGGTGACTGACCGAGAAGCCGGTACCAGAGGGTCTGCCCGCTTCGGCAGACCCGAGGTCTACTACTTGTCTCCTATTGGGCAAACGCGGGTCCAAAACCGGCGTAATCTCGTGTTTTCCGGTCTCGAAGGCTCCCAAATCCGCCGAAAGAGTCGTGTTTCTGCGGCCGCCGGACGCCGGGCCGAGCAGGTTGGTGCGGACCTTGCTCGGTGATGACTGGTAGACCGGGTAAGCGGGCACGCGCCGGCAGCCCCCGCGGGGAACCAGTGGCCGGCAATTGCGGAAAATCACACACGCCGCCAACAGAATCTCGCCACATCCTTCCGCTGTGGGCGAGCCTGCGTAGTCGGTACTATAATTCGGCAATGGGCCGCTACATCTACCTCGACAACAATGCCACCACCCAGCCGCTCGACTCCGTCGTCGAAGCGATGCTGCCCTCCATGCGCGCCGAGTACGCCAATCCTTCGAGCGTCCATCCCTTCGGCCAATCCGTCCGGCATCAGGTCGAACTCGCCCGTGGACAGGTCGCGCATCTGCTCCGCGCCGACCCCAAGGAGATCATCTTCACGAGCGGCGGAACGGAGAGCATCAACTTGGCCATTCGCGGGGCGCTGGCCGCCCGGCCGACCAAACGCCAATTCATTACCTCGGCCGTCGAACACAGCGCCGGGCATTGGCTGGCAGCCCAACTGGCCCGCGAAGGCTATCGCGTAGACGAGATCGGAGTAGACCGCGCGGGCCGGCTGGACCTCGCCGAACTCGAGGAGAAGATCACCGAGGACACCGCTCTGATCTCGGTCATGCACGCCAACAACGAGACCGGCGTGCTCTTCGACGTGGAACAGGTCTGCGCCATCGCCGCCAGGCATGGTGTCCCCATTCATCTCGACGCCGTGCAATCCGCCGGCAAAGTACCCATCGACGTCCAACAGTGGCAAGTGCATCTGCTGAGCCTCTCGGCCCACAAGTTACACGGGCCCAAGGGGGTGGGGGCGCTGTACGTGCGGAGACGCACGCGCTTGACGCCGCTGTTCATCGGCGGCCGCCAGGAGCGCGATCTGCGCCCCGGCACCGAGAACGTACCCGCCATCATCGGTTTCGGCGTGGCCGCCGCGGAGGCCGCCGACCTCTCGCCCGAGAAGATCGAACCGATCCGTCGCCTGCGCGACACCCTCGAGGCCCGCGTGCGGGCGGCGATTCCCATCGCCCACCTCTTCGGTGCCGAGGCCCCGCGCCTGTGCAACACCAGCAACATGGGCTTCGAGCGTTTGCAGTCCGAGGCCCTACTCATTCTGCTGGCCGACCGCGGCATCTGCGTGTCGGCCGGCGCGGCTTGCAGCAGCGGCTCACTGGAACCCTCGCACGTGCTCAAGGCGATGGGGATCGATCCGGTCGTGGCCCACGGCGCCCTGCGCTTTAGCCTGTCCCGTTTCACTACACTCGCGGAGATTGACCGGACGGTCGAGTCGTTGACCGCGGTGGTCGAACGTTTGTCCGCCACGCTCGTGTAGCGGCTAACGTCTCTTCCGTCGTGCCAGGATAGCTTTTGCCCAGCAGATTTGCACGATCGCGCCTACGGTGCCGGCACCAAACATGATCCACCCCGGGTTCAGGGCCACTACCGACACCACCGCCAGGGAAGCGAACACCCACAGCACGGCGTGGAGCCACTCCAGCCGGCGGCGCCACGTTTCGTAGCGGTCGTGTTCCAGGGCCCCTTCTAAGCTGATGCGCGCCATGTCCAGCACATAGCCGCAGGTGCGGCAACAATGCTGGTTTTTGCCCGTAATCTGCCCGCCGCATTGGGGGCATTCCAGGCTGCGTGGTTTTCGCGGCATCCGCTCGACTCCATCCGCCCTCGGTTCCCTCGCCTCCCCCCTAATGAATCCTAGCAGCCCGTGGTGAAAGTGGCCAAGAGCAGTGTGGCACGGGCATCTTGCCCGTGGAAACACAGGCTGGAAGCCTGTGCTACAACTTCTGCCGCGGACTGCTAGGCCACGAAACTCGATATCTAAAGCGAGGATTGGGGTCGGCTGGTTCCTGCGATGGGTTTCGCTCCGCTCCACCTACTCTACACCACTTGCCCAATCCCGTGGGGGGCCACAAGATAGCCTGCGGAATCCGGTAGGTACCCGGCGTGGCCGGTCGCCGAGGGGAGTGATGCCCATGTTTCAGACCCACATGGTCGGTCATCTGTGGGACCTCGTCGACGAGGGCCTCGAAGGCGTGCTCGACCTGCTGCACGGCACCCTGGGAGTGACGGGCCTATGCACCCCCGTCACGGCGGGGCCGATGCGCTCCCTGCGCTACGCCGCCGACGTGGAACCTCGAATCTTCCGGTCCCGCGGCGGCGTGTTCTTCCAGCCCGACCGAGCGCTCTACGAGAATACCCGCTGCAAACCGATCCTCTCGGAATGGCTTAAGACGCGCAACCCCCTTCAGAAGCTAGCTCAATCGTGCCGCGAGCGTGGGCTCGCCCTGCGGGCGGTGATCGAGTGTACATCTATCGGGCGGATCGCAGCCCACGACCCGCACTTCGCCCGTAAGGACGTATTCGGCGATCTATCGCCTTCCCAAATCTGTCTGGTGAACGCGGACGTAGCGGAATTCATTCGCGCGTCGGCGCTGGACGTCTGCAAGAACTACGCGCTGGACACCTTGGAGTTGACCGGCCTGGACGCGATGACGCCCGCCGCGGAGGACCCGGCCGGTGAGCCAGGTCTGGGCGGCCGGCAGTTGTTGGCCCTGTGCTTCTGCGAATCGTGCAAGCAGGCCGCCGCGGCCGCGGGAGTAGACGTTGAGGCGGCCGCCCGCTCCACGACGGTCCGGCTCGACACGGTATTCCGAACCGGGCAGCCGATCACGCCCCCGCTGACTACCATTGCGGCCGACGATCCGCCCTTATCTGCGTTCCTTGCGTGGTATCACGCCCGAATCACGGAGTTGTTAAGCACCATCCGAAGTCTATGCGGCTGCCGCATCCTGGTTCATACCGGACCCCGGCATGCGGGTAACGACGAGGAATTTACCACGGAATACGCGTCTGGGGTCGACGGGGTGGTGTGCGACTTTGTCGGCTGGGAAACCACGGCGCTCGAACGCTTGATCGCGCGGATGCGCCTCACGCCGGGAACCGCGCAACGGCTGGAGGTGCAACTGCCGGTTT
>JAZDKM010000035.1:0-3695 GCA_043803085.1 Planctomycetota bacterium | reverse complement strand
GGTGAAGTCGTGCATCAGGCCCAATGGGTCGGGCATGTGTCCGGGCTTTCGGACGCACTGCCGCCGCGGATGGCGGCAGCCCTGGCAGGCATGCCTCCGCCACCCGAGACCCTCCCGGCGGAGATGGCGGCGCGGTTCCAGCAGGCGTGTGGAGATTTGGAGAGTGGGCGGATTGACCAGGCTTTGGCGGCGTGTGATGCGATTCTGAAGGCACATCGGCGCGACGTGCCGACCTTGCTCCTCCGCGGCTACGCCGGATTGCAGAAGAAAGGCTGGTCACGCTACGCGGTGAAGGACTTTGAGAAGGTGCTGGAGCTTGATCCGGGCGACGTGGCGGCCCGGCTCGGGCTGGCTCGGGCCAAGCTCGACGGCGACTGGCGCTCGATTGAACAAGCGGTGGGGCGACTTCGCGAGGTCATCGAGACCCAGCCGGAGCACGGCGAGGCTTTATGGCTGTGGGCCACCGCCTTGGAGCGGCTCGCCCGCCTGGACGAAGCGGCCGCTGCCGCCCGCCGGGCGACCGAAGCGCTGTCGGATTTCGGACCGGCGTGGCAGACCTTGGCCAGAGTGCAATTGGTCCAAGGCAAGCTGGTCGAAGCGCTGGCGTTGGCGACCCGGGCCACGGAGTGCGATCCGGCCGACCCGGCGGCTTGGATGCTGTTGGGCGACACCCAGGCCGCGGACGAGGCCCGCGAAGCAGCGAAGGGATCCTGGCAACGCGCGTTACGGTGCCATCCGCCGCCGGAGATGATGGAGAAGCTCCACGCCCGCCTGCAGCAGTTCGACTGAGAGCGTTCTGAGAATGGAGCGCTACTGAATCGTGAATGCCCGCTGGAAGCCGCCGAAGTCCCCGAGGTCCACATCTACGTCGGAGTCAAAGTCAAAGACCTCTGTACACGCCTCGACGCTCCAGGGTAATGGTGGGTCTGGGGGCATCCCCGGTCCGGCCATGCAAGCTACGAAGACCATCCCATCTGAGAGGTCCACGTCACCATCGTGATCCACGTCACCCAATTGATCGCAGGCATCCGGGAAACCGTCGCCGTCGGCATCACTTCGGTCGTCAAAACCCGGGCAAAGGTCACACGGATCAAGTACGCCATCACCATCGGAATCGGTCGTGCTCGTGGTCACGACGATGTTGGGTGAGTCTAACAAGAAGGGGGTGACCGATTGGTCATCCACACCCATAAAGAGCGTTGGCGGGGAGTGTGGCCGGAACGACACGTGCGTAGGTCCTTCGCGGGTGCCCGCGACGAAATGGAGGATCACGAGTTCGTGGGGATTCAGCGCCGGAGGTTGCCACGGAAGTTTGCCGGCCGCAACGTCGATTTCGCCGCCGACGGTAGCCGTAATTGGGAGAATGAGGGGTATGCCAAAAGGATCAGGGAGCACATAGGCGCCGTCCACGAACCCGAGCGCTTGGGAATCAAAGGCCAGGAAGGCTTGATAGCCAACGATCGCCTGAACCAGGTCGGACATCGACAGGAGCAGCGTCACCGGCTCACTCGGCGGCACGCAACGGTCAGCGGGATCGGGTACCGTGAGAGCAAGACGGTTCACCTCCGCCCCGTTGCACACCGAGGCCATGACTCCGGCCGCCAAGGCGCCGCGGGTTACAAGGAAGATCACCCCGGTAGACCTACGCATCTGACCTGCGGCGGCCTCGGAGAAGTACCAGGGACGCAGCGGCCAGCAGCGCCAGAGAGGTCGGTTCAGGAATGATCACCACCAGGGCGCTGTCCAACGTTCCGGTCACGGGATGGTTTTCGATTTCCCCGTCCCAGACGGTAGTGTAACCCAGGGGGGAGCCTGCGCTCTCCAGCATATCCGCGAGGGTCCCCGGCGTTTCGCCAAGCGCCGCAAACTGGAACGTCGTCACCAGCACCCCCGCCGGCGTAGCGTACACCGGACCCGTGAACGGCGCCCAAGCCATGTAAAAACCGTCGCCGTCCGCCGGCGGAACGGCTTCGTTCAAACCATACGGATCGGTAGACGGGAAGCCGGAGAACAACAGAGGCACGGCCCCCGTAAGGTCCACTCCCAGCAACTGTAAAAAGACAGGATCCCAACCCAGGATCAAGTCGATCGCCGAGAAGGACTGGCTCGCCGGACTATCGGACACCGCATACATTCCAATACCTACGGTGTCACTCACCGCCACGGTCTGAGAAGCCGGCCGAAACTCCAGGTTGATGTTCGCCCAGGCTGGTGAGACCAAGGCCGCCGCCAGTACCACGGCCATGCCCATGACGTTCGGCTTGCGATGTGCATCATTCCGATAAGGTTCTATCCCCATCACTTTACTTTCTCCTTAGCCATCCTCCGACTATTGTACTAGCTACGATTCTACCCGTCGAAAACCCTATTGTATATGGGGAGCGGGCGGCGCGTGACCCAATAAGCCACGCGCCGCCTCGAAATCCCCGGTTTCAGTATCCCGCGTCCTTACCTCCGATCCCCAAAGGGTTCGGGCGACAGAACGGGCTTGACGCTACTCGGACTCTTCCGTTTGCGTCGGGGCCATCCCCTGCGGATCCGCTGTCGGCAATGGCGCCGGCACCGGCCGCGGACGTGGTTGGGGACGCGGACGCGGGCGCGCGCCCTCCAGGAACGCTACCACGTCGTCCTGGTCAAGCCAGCCGTCTGCATTCAGGTCGGCCGTGACCAGTTCGCCCAGCCCGAGTTGCCGGAGTTCGGCCACGGAAATCTCCGTCCGAGGCCCCTCTCCGGTGAACGGCAGAGAGCAGCAGTTCGCCTCACTTTCAGCAAGGAAGTTCTGCTGGATATAGGTGAAGTCTCCGGTGGCCACCGACCCGTCGCCGCTGATGTCGGCGTGGTACGGACCCTTCGGCGTCGGCGTCCAGGCGCACGGCGTGTTGCCGTCGTCCACGGTATCGCCATCGCTGTCGTAGTGGGTCGCCCAGCGGTTCACGTAGATGCCAAAATCAACGATGTCAATCCAGTCGTCGTCGTTCAGATTGCCGCCGATGAGCCAGTCATCGCCGGTGAAGTCCGCCACGTACTGCGCGTCGATGATGGTGAACCCTTCGTCGATCCGCCGCAACGTGTGCAGCTTGTCACGGGCCGTGATACAGGTGTAGGGCGCCGTGTTGCAGGTCACCAGCAGCGGCACGTTCGTCGCCAGACCGTTGGTGAAGGTGATGTCCTCATTCTCGGTCACCCACGTCGCAGTCGGGAAACATTTGTATAGCGTGAAGGTGATGCACCGGGTCAGCGTGCCCGAGGTTGACATGCCTTTCAGTTGCACGCCCACCAGCATCTCGTTGTAGGCCAAGACGGTTACAGTAAACGTGCACGTGTCGTTCACGTTGTTGCACGCGTCCTTGGCTTTGACTGTGACCGTCGTCACGCCACCGGGGAACGTATACGGGCTGGTGATCTGCGTACCGCCGATCCAGTACGTGATTGCCGGCGCCGGATCACAATTGTCCGTCGCCGTCGCGCCGCCGAACGTCACGGAGGCTGTGCAGCTGCCGGCATCCGCGTACACTTCGATCTCGTCAGGGCAGTTCGTAATGGTTGGCACCGTGTCGTCCGTCACCGTGAACACCTGGTCCACGTCCGTGCTGTTCCCGCACGCATCCGTGATCGTGTACGTCCGCGTGATCGTCCCGTTGCACTCCGTGCCAACCAACGCGCCGTCACTATGCGAGACCGCCAGGCTGCCCGTC
>JAZDKM010000034.1:0-10357 GCA_043803085.1 Planctomycetota bacterium | reverse complement strand
CTGCATGCACACCTCTTTCCTCCCCGCGTACCACCCCGCCGAGCTGTACCACCAGTCCTCCGGCGTCGCGACGAGTTGCTTGCGGACGGGGTTCTCATGGAGATACCGCAGTTTCTGTTCGAGGACCGGCTGTGACGAAATCGCGCATCATCGCGTGCAGGTCGTCGGCCGCCGCGATGAGGTGCAGGTGGTTGGGCATGACCACGTACGCGAAGAGCCGCAGGCCCTTGTTCGCGCGGCAAAACGACAGGGCCTCGATCAGCGGGTCGATGTAACGCGCGTCGATGAAGACGGGCGTCCAGTCCAGGATCGTGATTGTGCAGAAGTATGGGAGGTTCTCGCCAGCCTGATAACGAGTCATCGCGGCGAGGTTATCGCGCGATCGCGTTCGCGGGAAGGGATTCCCGCGAATCGGGGTGCGAGAAAGGATTCTCGCACCAGTGATTCTCGCACCAGCGGGTGCTTTGGATCATATTCTCCGCGCTCTCTGCACTGCTATCCTCCAGAATCTCCGCGGGCCGCGAAGAATATCAGCCGCGAAAAGGCTCAAGAAGCGCAAGAAACCCGCTTGAGTTCATCATCTCTTTTTTACGCCTTTTGTGCTTTTTCGTGGCTATTTTGGTTGTGGCCGGAGGCCGCGCTAGGCCTCTGCGTGAGCTCTTGGAGCTACCTCCGTATCGTGACCAGCCCACAGGCCTCGCGGACGCGGGCCATCACTTGCTGAGCAACCGTCCGGGCGCGCCGAGCGCCGTCGCCCAGAACGTCCTCCACCCGGTCGGGATCGGCTTCCAGCCCGGCGCGCCGTTCGCGCGCCGGCCCGAACCGGGCTTCGCACAATTCCGCCAGGCGCCTCTTCACCGCAGCATACCCGAGGCCCCCTTTGCGGTAGGCAGCCGCTACTTCCGCCACCTCCTCCGGCGGAGCCATCAGTTTGAAGATTGCAAAGAGGTTGCACAGGTCCGGGTCTTTCGGGGCTTCCACCAGCGTGCTGTCCGTCTTGATGGACATGACCCGCTTACGTGTATTCTCGGGTGTGTCGAACAGGTCGATCGTGTTCCCGTAGCTCTTGGACATTTTCTGCCCGTCGAGCCCCGGAACAGTAAAGGCTTCATTCAGTCGAGGTTCGGGACGCTTGAACACCTCCCGTTTGTAGGTGTTGTTGAAATACCCGGCCATGTCCTGGGTCATCTCGATGTGCTGGACCTGGTCCTGTCCGACGGGGACGATATCGCTGTCATAGATGAGGATGTCAGCGGCCATGAGAATCGGGTAACACATCAGGCCCATGGTCGGCATGATGCCCTTGCTGACCTTGTCCTTGTACGAGTGGGCCCGTTCGAGCAGCCCGCGGCCGGTCACGGTGGAGAGAATCCAGGCCAGCTCGCAGACCTCGGGCACGTCGGACTGGCGGAACAAGGCGGCCTTGGCGGGGTCCAGCCCCAGGGCGAGGTAATCCAGGGCGACGTCGCGGGTGAGTTGCCGTTGCCGTTCCGCGTCCTGTACGGTGGTGAGGGCGTGATAGTTGGCGATGAAGAAGAAGCACTCGTTGCCGTGCTGTAACTCGAGGTGTTGTTTGATGGCCCCGAGGTAGTTCCCCAGGTGCAGCTTGCCGCTGGATTGAATCCCGGACAACACGCGCATGTTTCATGACCTCCGCTCGGGAAATTACGGGCTGGGTGGCGTCTTGGCAAGCTCGCCCGTCTTGACCCTGGGTGGACCCGGCAGGATACTCCGCTATTCAGTGTGGACGGTCGCGATGGAGTTTGACGCGCTTAGCCTGCTGGTCCTCGACGTGGACGGCGTGCTCACCGACGGCGCCGTGGTGATGTCGGACACCGGTGGGCTCATCAAAGCTTTCCACGTTCGGGACGGGTACGCCGTCCAGCTCTGGCAGCGGGTCGGCCATCAGGCGGCGCTCCTTTCCGGCCGGGAGTCCCCGGCCGTCGAGCGCCGGGCGGCCGAGCTGGGGATCGAGGTGGTCCACCAGGGCTGCCGGGACAAGCTGGCGGCCTACGAACGGTTGCTGGCGGCGGTCGGCCGGTCCGACGCCGCGGTGTGCTACGTGGGCGACGACGTGCCGGATCTGCCGCCGATGCGACGCTGTGCCTTCCCGGTGGCGGTGGCCAATGCCGCCCCGTGCGTCAAGCAGGTCGCGCAGTATGTCACCCGGCTGCCCGGCGGAGCGGGGGCCGTCGCGGAGGTCATTGAACTGGTCTTGCGCAAGCAGCAACGCTGGGGAGGGGAGGAAAGGACTGCATCCTCCGGTCCGCGAGCACGGACCCTACACCCTCGCCTCTGGCTGAAAGCTGATCGCTGAGAGCCGAAAGCTACTTCTATGTCACCGCACGCACCGCCGCATCGTTGGGTCCGCACACTGCTGCTGATCGTTTCGACGCTCGCCGTCGTGGGCGTCCTCTTCGCTATCTACGTGCAATACGCCCGGCCCCCCGCGGAACGGCAGTCGGCGATCCCTCCCGGCATCGTACCCCCGGCTGCACCCGGGCCCGGGGCTACGACTCAGCCCAGCGGCTCGGAGGCCATGCAGATCGGAGGCGTCCCGCTGCCCAAGGGTGAAAGGACCCGCATCAATCTTTACGGTGCGGAAGGCGCTCAGGCCCGTCTGGAATTGGAAGTCGAGAGCTGGGAGCCGGTGAGCGGTTCGGAGCGTGAGTTTTATCTCGAGAAGCCGACCATCCGGTTCCGCACCCCCGCTGGACAGCTCGTGAACGTCACGGCCGACCGCGGCCGGGTCGAGATGACCAAGCAGCGGGCCGAGAACTACGACATGGCCCGGGGCCGGTTGGAAGGCCACGTCGGCATCCTGGTCGATCGCCTGGACGAGGCCCAGCGTGCCCAACTCCCGCCGGAACAGCGCGACGTACTCACCGACGAGCGCAAGCTCGCGGTGGAGCTCGAGGATTTGAGTTTCGACCTGGAATACGCCCGCGTCGAGAGTACCGGACCGATTCACGTTTCTCTGGCCGAAGGCGAGTTCGAAGGCCTCCGGTTGCTGCTGCGCTACGATGAGGCCGCCAGCCGCATCGAGTATCTCAAGGTCGCCGAAGGCCGGCAGATCGTTCTGCGGGGTTTCGGCGGGGCGCTGGCGGTTACCCTGCCGGGCGCCACCGAGCCTTCGCCCAAGGAAGTCATGAAAGAGGTCCGGGCGCCAACGCCACTCGAGGCGCCTGCCGCCAAACCTGCTGCCGAGGCCGTCGAGGACGATGGCGTGCCGCTCTTCGTGCCCGAAGCACCCGAGAAACCCCGCGCCCGCGAGACCATCGCGTACACCGCCGTGTTCGACGGCGACGTGGTTGTCGATCAGTTCCAGGGACCGACCCAGACGGGGCTGCTCAGTGCGGACCGGCTGGCTTTCCTTTTCGACTTCGGTCAGGAGCAGCGGGATTGGGCCCGCCAGACTCCAAGCTCCCAATCGGCGGTAGAACCGCCGGTGGAGACGGTGCCGCGGAGCGGCGAAGGCGGCGAATCCCTGGTAGTGCTCAACTGGAAAGGCCCGTTGGTGGTCGATCTGGTGCGCGAACCGGGCGTGGTGGCCCAGGACCTCTTCGGCAAACGCCTCCAGATCACCGCGACCGGGCGCGAGGTCCACGTCGCTGACCGCCAGGGAAGCGCCCTCTGCCGCAAGTTGGTCTACCACTACGAGACCGAACAGGTGTGGCTGTACGGCGACGCCGAGTCCGCCTTCACCCTGGATCTCGAAACCGGCGGACGCTTGAGCGGGTCGGAACTGTCCTTCGATCCGCACGGGCGGACGGCCCGGGTCGTGGGGCCCGGTCTGCTCTCCGATCCGCGTGGTGCAGGCGTAGTCCGCGGGCCGGCCTGGCGCGCGGAAGAGCAGGACGGCGAGGTTTCCGTCCGCTTTGCGAAGGAGATGAACCTCTGCCTGGGCACGCAGACGCGCGAGAGCAGCGATCCGATCACCGGTGAACCCGAGGTGCGACAGCAGGGATATCTTCAGTCCGCCGAACTGGTCGGTGACGTGGTCATGGCCCAGAGCGGCGGCTCCCTGGCGGCTGACCGGGTCGAAATCGGTTTCCGACCGCCCGCGGCGGAGCAAGGCTCGTTGGCGGACACCCTCGAGAACCTGCACGCCGAAGGTCGTGTCCGCATGGTGCAGGGCGACGAACAGATCACCTGCCACAGTATCGACGTCGTGATAGAGCCGGACGCGACCGGCCGAAGAGTGCCCGTCCGAGCGGAGGCCGTCGGCGAGGTCGTCGCCGCGCAGGGCCCGCGGGCAATCAGCGCCACCGAGCGCATGCTCGTCGATCTCCAATCGGTGGCCCTGGAGAGGCCCCCGTTCGATCCGCTCCAGGCCAAGGTCGCCGCCGTCCGGCGCGGGCTCAACCCCGACGAAATCGACTGGGACGCGCAACGGGAAAAATACGAGCGGCGGGCGAACTTCGGGCTCGGGCTGCGCCGCATCCAGGCCTTCGGCGCTGTGCACGTGGAAGACCCCGAACAACACCTACGCATCGAGGCCGGGCGGTTGGACTGCACCTTCCGCGACGGGCGGCGGCTCGACAAAGGTTTCGTGCTGGGTCGAGGCCCGCTCCCCGCGAGCGTCGAGTTCGCCGACTTCGGTATCATGGGGCGGGAGATCGAGTTCGACGCCGGGATCCAGTGGGCCGAGGTCCCCGGACCGGGTCGCATGACCTTTGCCAGCCGCAAGGACCTGGACGGCCGCGCGCTCAGAGAGCCTATCCCTATCTCCGTTACCTGGACGGATTTCATGACCTTTCGGGGACGGGAAAACGTGGGGGTGTTCACCGGTGCGGTCCATACCGTATCGAAAGACAATGCGTTCGACTGCCGCGAACTGGTCCTGGACTTCGAGGATGAGACGCCCGCCGCCGCTCGACCGGCCACGGCGGATAGCTGGGATTGGTGGGTGCTCCGCCCCTTCCGCGGCCGGTCGGGCAGCGAGGGACGCCTGCGCCTGGAAGGGCCGTCTATCCGCAAACAGCTTGCCTACCTGTCGGCCAACGGCGACGTGACCGGCCTGACCGCCGCCTATGACGACCAGACCGGAGCCCTGAACACCCGCGCCCGGATCGCCGGCGCTCACCTGGCCGTGGACCTGCGCAGCCAGACCCAGGCCCTGACCATCGACGACGCCGGCACGTTGCTCATCGAAGACTACCGGACGCCCGCGCCCGACGGATCAGGCCAGGCGACGAAAATGTCTCCCTTCGGGGCCGAAGTCGGCAACCTCCCTTCGCAGACCTTCATCTCCTGGCAAGGAGCCATGTCTTATTACGGCGGCAACCGCGTGGCCGTCTTCGAGCACGACGTTGAACTGGTCTATCGCAGCGGATCGAAGTTGCTGTTGGCCGAGGGCGTGCTCAGCGAGGCGGCCCTGGCGCACATGCGTGAGTCGGCCGAGGGCCGCGATGCGCGCCTGTTGTGCCAGCAACTAAACGTGCAGTTTCTCAGAGAGAAGGACCGGGGCGAGTCAGCGCCGGCGGGCGGCATCGGCGGCCTCAGCGGCAACCAGGTGGGCGGTTTCACCGCTTCGGGCGGCGTCTACTTTGAGGATGCCGGGGTCTCGGTGGCCTCCCGCACCATCACCTTCGACCGCGAACGCAATCTCCTCCAAATCCTCGGTACCCGCCAGCAACCGGCGGAACTCATCGACCAGCGCCACGGGCGCTACCGCTCGATCCGTGGGCCGACCATCTACTGGGAGCGCGACACCGACCGCATCGAGGCCCCCCGTTCGACCATCCACGTGCGCTAGAAAAAAGGGGACGCAGTCAATAGTGTTCGGCACGAGGATTGCGCCCTGCATCGAGCAAGTGCGGGTTAGCCCCCCGAAAGTATCTTGGCGATCCTCCCACCGGCCTACCCAGGGCTCGCTGCGCTCGCCCTGGGCTCTATTCCGCCGTCCCTTGCAGGGACTAACAGCCCGTTGCGGAAGTTGTGGCGCAGGCTTCCAGCCTGCGTTTCCACGGGCAAGATGCCCGTGCCACGCCGCTCTTGGCCACTTTCACCACGGGTTGCTAGGAGGGGTCGGGCTTGGATTCCTGTACGATCCCGAATGGGATTCCCGCTCGGCCCGAAACGATCACTCCTGCAAGGCCGTGCCGAACAGTATTGGCTGCGTCCCCTTTTCTTCCTTTCTTCCTAAATTGTGAGTTTAATTTTGGAGGCCAAGCCTACGCGGCCAGCTTACCGGACGTGTCCTCCGGCTGCTGCGGACCTCTCTGGGAGGGCTGTGTCAGAAGCGCGCAGGACGGGTCTATATATCAACAGGAATAACAAGTGACGCAACTAGAACAGTTGGCGGACCCCTTCGGATAGGTGGGGGCACAGGGGAATGTGGCGCCAGTTCAACGGTTTTCAGTGGAGTCGCAGTCGCGGAAAGTTGAAGCTTGAGGAGCAGGGTTCTCCCATCGGTGGTCGGCGGCGTAGGGCTGCACGACGGCCGGCGGGGAGACTATCTTTATTTTCTCGGTCCAAGGGCTTGTTCTGGTAGCGGCGACAGGGCCGCGGGAGGTGCTGGTATGTGTTGGAGAATCAAATGCGGGGCGGTCGTCGCCGCGGTGGCGGCCGTCGTCGTGGCAGGAACCGCGGGGGTGTACGCCCAGGTGATTCCACCTGGGCAGGATTGTTTGGAGACCAAGGCCGGGGGTACGTGGCTGCAATTCGGCGGGACTAGCTCGATCCCGCCGATTCCGGCGGACTTCTTCTTCCCGGGGTCCCAACCTTACGCGGGCGTTGTGCCGATGCTCGGCGACCCGATCCCCGGCTACATTGGGGCCGTGAATACGGTGGTGGAGCGGAAGGACTACGCCGATGTCTCCATCCCCTATGATCCCGTCACGGTTCTGGCCGAGGTGAAGGAATTGCATTTGAAGAGCCAGGAGCCGATCATCGTGGATGGTCCTCCGGGGCGTGCGGAGAGCTTCTTCGACGTCTTCGTCACGCTCAATCCCAACGTACCCTCGGAAGGGTTTATGACAATCCAGAGCACGGGTCCGGGCGGCGGGACGTTCGCTTTCCGAGGCCGGGAGGATGGGGGCTTCACGCTCTACCCCCGCTTTATCTTCGTCCCGGTGGCTGGAGGGGATTCCATTGTCTGGGACCCCGGGGATCCGCCTGGCTCGCACTCGGAGTTTCTGGAGAGCGTCAATCCGCAGCCGTGGCAATATGCGACTCCGGCGTTGACCTGCGCGCCGGACCAACTCTTCTACCCGGTGCCTGGGGAACCGCTGGCCACGGTGCTGGATGGTGGAAGGACCGGCGAGCACGGGGTGACCTCGCCGCGCCAAGAGACGGGCTGCTGCCTGCCGCCCCCCGCTTACGGGTGCATCGACATAGCCCCCGAGGATTGCCTCTATATGGGGGGGATCGTGCAACCCACCCTGTGCGCTGGCTACTTGGAAGGCTGTTGCATACCCCGGATGATCGGTGCGGGCATGGATTGCGTGGACATGGACCCGGTGTGCTGTGACGATTGGATGGGCATACCGCAGGGGGCCGGCTCGGTTTGCACCGGCCTGACCATCCCGTGCTGCCTGGATGATGGTACGTGCGTGGATGTGGACCAGCTGTGTTGCGACGATCTCCAAGGCACGCCGGGGCACGGTACCCAATGCCTGACCGATCTGAATGGCAACGGGATCGACGATGCCTGCGAGTGCTATCCGACTCCCGACGGGCAGGCGTGTTCATGGGATTGCCCCACCAGCGGGAGCTTGGAGGACGTCTGCGTGCCGTACAGGATCCGGTTGTACCCTTCGGAGCCGGAGTTCTTCCCGGCGGCAGCCGAGGATGTGCTGACGGGAACGACGGGCTACATTGTCGTCGAGGATCCGCTTGGAGTGCAGACCTCCTATCCGATCCGGGAGTCGCCGCCGAACCTCACGCGCGTGATCCGGGAAAGCCCCGTGGATCTCGGCACGCACCGGGAGGTTGCGTCTGAGATCATCGAGATGGAGCTTGTGGCCGATGGCGGAGTCGGCTCGGACATTATCATCCGCGAGTCGCCGACTCGGATCAGCGCCGGGCACATGGTCGGGGCCACCGACACGGATTCGGACTACCCGGCGGATAGCTTCTTCGACCTGTTCGTCGAGATCGACATTCCGGACCTCGGGGTGTACGGCCTATGGAACAACCAGCCGATTCCACTTACGGCCTTGGGTATCACGGAGGTGCCACCGTTGGGCAGCCCCTTCGTGACCGGGGCGAATTGGTGGGGGGTTGACCTCCTGGACATCTACGGGGAGCCGACAGGGTACCGGATCATCGAGGTGGAGCATATTCTCCCGCCGCCGCCCCCGCCGCCGCCGTGGGGGGCCGTCTTCCCCGCCGCTGACGAGGATGTGCTCGGGGGGACGACGGGCTTCATCGTGGTCAAAGACCCGGGTGGAGTGCCGACCAGTTATCCGATCCGCGAATCGCCCAACCTGACCCGCGTGATCCGGGAAAGCCCCGTGGACATGGGCGGCTACCGCGAGGTTGCAGCCGAGATCACCGAAATGGAGCTGATGGCCGGTGGAGGCGGCGGCGGTGGCGCGATCCTCATCCGCGAGTCGCCCACACGGGCCAGTTCGGGACACACCGAGGGTGCGGTCAGTGCGACGACCGATTACCCGGCGGACAGCTTCTTCGACCTGTTCGTCGAGATCGACATTCCGGACCTCGGGGCGTACGGGCTGTGGAACGGCCAGCCGATTCCCCTGGCGACCTACGCGATCACGGCCCTCCCTCCGTTGGGGGATGCTTATGCGACACCGGTGGGATGGAGCGGGGTTGAGCTGCTGGATGTCTACGGCGATCCTACAGGATATCAGATCGTGCAGGTGGAGCACCGACTTGCGCCGCCGCCGCCGCTGTGGCAAATCATCGAGTGCAGGTGCTTCGACCCGGGTTACTGTCACATCGACTGGGACGGAAGCCCGTTCTGCACCGGGAGTTGCCCATATCCTGAAGAATGCCGGGAGTTCAGCGTGACCAACCCCGACGGCTCGGTTGATTACTGGTGCGCCTGTGTACCGGTAGCCACCGAGGCCTGCTGCTTCATCTGGGGCGACTGCCAGGACATGGACCCGAACACCTGTCTCGCCATCGATGGCTGGCCCCAGGGACCGGGCACGCAATGTACGGAGCCCGCAGCCTGCTGTGTGCCCGACCCGCAAGGCGTGGGCATGAACTGCGTGATGGTGGATCCGCTCTGCTGCGACGAGTTGGGCGGGAATGTGCAGCCCGCGGGCGAGGTGTGTACGCAACCGGAGGCGTGCTGCGTGCCCAGTATGATCGAGCCGGGCATAGAGTGCCTCGACGTCGATCCGGTCTGCTGTGACGACCTGCTTGGAACGCCGCAGGGTGCGGGGACGGTGTGCGGGGATGTACCGCCGATCGCTTGCTGCCTGCAGGGTGGAGCTGTCTGCGAGAACGTCCATCCGCTCTGCTGCGACGAGCTGGACGGCTACCAGGGCTTTGTCAGCCCGTGCCAGGGCGACCTGAACCACAACGGGATCGACGACGCTTGCGAGATCGCGGAGAATGACTTGGGCGACGCGCCGGACAGTACCAACTCTTGGTTCGTGCCCATGACCGCATACCCATGGGGCCCGGGCGCCCTGGCCAACTTCCCGACCGTGTACCGGATCGGGTCGCCGCCGTTCGGTCCGATTCACTGGCTGCCGCGGGCCGTCGCCTGGTTGGGGGAGTGGGTCAGCCTCGAGAATGAGGCCGATGTCGGCCCGGATGAGGACCCGACCAACAACCTCATCCCGCCCACCGACACCCCCGACCTGGACCGTATGGACGACGGGGTGATCTTCCCGTTGGTGTTACCGCATTGCCAGTGGACCACGTTCAATTTCATCGTGACGGTGGTGAGCCCGCCGCCCACGGAGTGGCTCTATGTCAACGTGTGGTTCGACTGGAACCGCGACGGGGACTGGGATGATCTGCAACTGTGCGGGCTGAATGACTTCGCGCCGGAGTGGTCCGTTCAGAACCAGCAGTTGGCCTTCGCCGGCCCCGGTCAGTACATGGTGACGACGCTGCCGTTCAAGCCGTGGCACCCGACCCCCGGGACGCAGCCGATCCCGATCTGGATGCGGATCACGCTGTCCGAGCAGCCGTGGATTTCGTCGGGCGGCCCGGGTGAAGGCGGCTCCGGACCTCAGCTGGGCTACCAGTACGGGGAGACGGAGGATTACTACGTTGAAGACTATATCTCGGACATCACTCCGCCGAACATCGCCTCGGCCGAAAGCCGGGCGACGCACGGTACGGCCGGGACGTTCGGGGTCTCCATCAGCTTGACGGCGACCGGCACGAGCGTGGCGAACGAGCCGCGCGTGTTCGTGACGGCGAACCC
>JAZDKM010000033.1:0-5158 GCA_043803085.1 Planctomycetota bacterium | reverse complement strand
GGAGGCGTGAGGCTCTCGGAGTCGGAATGGCGGTTCGTCTATTCCCGGTCTCCGGGACCGGGCGGGCAGAACGTTAACAAAGTCAACTCGCGCGTCACCCTGCTGTTCGACGTGGGGACCTGCGCAGCCTTGTCGCCGGCGCAGAAGCGTCGGATCATCGAGGCCTTTCCCGGACGGGTAAGCCGAGAGGGGACGCTGCGGGTCGTATCCTCACGGTTCCGGACGCAGGCGGCCAATCGCAACGCCGCCCGCCTACGGTTCGCCGAACTCTTGACCGAAGCGCTGACGCCCGCCAAGCCCCGAAAGCAAACTACGCTTCCCGCCCGGGCTCGGGTGCAACGCTTGGCCGACAAGGCCCATCGGAGTCAGCAGAAACACCTCCGCCGCCGGCCGGCGCCGGAGGATTGACGCGGGCTTGCTCGCGTTTCGTGAAGTGGCTGAAGCATTCCGTCTGACGAAACCGGGAAGTACCGTGTTGTCCGATCCGCATCATGAGAGCTCGGTGTGCCGCCGCCCGTGGTGCAACGCAGTTGACGCCGCGACCGAACGAGCTGTTGGCGATCGGCAGGGCAGGGGTGTTGAATAAGTACATCGGCCGTGGTAGAAGGTCGCCCTTGGATGTACCCGGAGGCCCCGTGTGACGGTCAATGTCATTCGCGGAAAGGAAGCCGCCGCCTGTGCGGCAATCGGAGTTGCCGGCGCTTTGATCTTTCTGTTCGCGTTTCCCAAGGATTCGATAACCACGCTTATGCATGCGGTCTTGGACCTGCCCGGGCCTGGAGCCGGCATCGCGCTGCTCGTAGGGCCCTTCCTGATACTCGTGTCGCTGGTCACGCGCCCTTTGAGCCGGCGAGTCGGCGGCGCAGTGATCGCCTCATTGACGTTCGCCGTAGCCTACGCGCTGGTGGTACGGCTGCTTGAGGCTCCCACCAACCCCAAGGGCGCCTTTGGCGGCGCGGCATTCATAGCCGCTGTAGCCGCATTCGGCATTGTCGCGGAAGCAGTAATGGTAGTGAGCCAGGCTGTAAAGGACGTGTGGCGTTGTATGCTGTCCGGCGCTCTGGCCAACGCGGCCCTGCTCGTTTTCTACTGGATCGTGATATTCCCGCGCACGTACAGATGGGTTGGTCGGAGCGATATCCCCCTCTTGATGGGGCTTTGTCTTGCTTGCGGGCTGGCTGCGGGGTATATCGCCTGGGCGCTATCCAGACCTTTTTCGAGAGTTTTGGCCCTCAAGGATAAGGAGTAGATCATGTGCGGCCCCCCCGACTTCGAAGCCCTTCACACCTGCGTCACTCGCCTGGTCGCACTCTCTGCTGCCGGGCTGGCCACGTACTCGGTCTGCAAGACAGCGTTTCTCCGTCGCCGGTGCCGCGCCGGGCGAGAAGAACGAGAGGAGACAACCTTGCGGGAGGTTCCCGGTAGACTCGCTGCGGAGGGTTCGAGTGGGCACCGCAACACGTGAAGACCTTCTCGACCGCTGCGTCGAGTTCCACGGCCATCTCTGCCTGGGGCAGGTGTTGGGCGTGCGTCTGGCTCTCAAGGGCATGGAGCTCATCCGCACGGGCGATCCCCAGGAAATGATCGTTTTCATCGAGAACGACCGCTGCATTGCCGACGCCATCCAGATCGTGACCGGCACTCGGATCGGCCGCCGAAGTGCCAAGCTCGTGAACTATGGCAAGATGGCTGCAACCTTCCTCAATGCCGGAAACGGCGACGCATACCGCGTGAACGTCCGACACGTTGACCCGCACGCCGGACATAGCAAAGAGGTGATCCGGCAGGTGCTTCACGTTTCCGACGCCGAGCTGCTGGCCTGGACGAGGGTCGCGGTGTCTCTGAAACCGGAAGAGTTTCCCGGGAAGCCCCGACGTACGGTGAACTGCGTCCGCTGCGGGGAGAAGGTCTTCGATGGCCAGGAGGTTCAGGGTGATAGGGGGCCCCTGTGTCTTTGCTGCGTACACGGGGCCTACTACCGGCTTGTGGAAGAGCGCGCGTGAGGCTCATCGACGACCTACTCGGAAGCGTCGCCCATCTCGACTGTCCGGTAAAGCGGGTATGCGTCGGCCTCCACTGGACCGTTGTGGAGAGCAGATACGCCGGCATGGCGCACACCTACAAGACCGGTAACAAGGTTGAGCTCCAGTCGTCCGGCGATCTTGTCCGAAAGAGCGTGCTCGAGCTGGCCCAGCGCCTCAGGAGTTGGGAACCCCTGGAAGCGAGCCTCGGCGCCGCGGCGCTGAACTCGCTCATTGATCCGGCGGGAGACCCGGGTAACGCGTTTGACCACGTCCTCAGCCTGGCCGCGGGGAAAACGGTCACCGTGATTGGGCGCTTTCCCTCCAATGACCAGATTGCCGAGGTTGCGGGGCATGTCCACTTTCTCGAGATGGATCCAGAGGATGGAGAACTTCCTCCCTACGCCTGCGAGGAAGTGATACCTGAGTCCCAGGTCGTGGTGATCACCGCCACCGCCCTCATCAACAAGACCCTGCCGCGCCTGCTTGAGCTTAGCAGACATGCCACCGCCATCGTCCTCGGTCCGAGTACGCCGATGAACGACGTCCTTTTCCGCCACGGTGCGGATGTCCTCGCCGGGGTCCGAATTACCGATGCGGACGCGCTCATGAGCAGTGTCACGCAGGGCGTCAAGCGGTTCAAGAAGCTCGCCGGCATCGAGCCGATTACGCGGTTGTCCGCCGACCGGTGAAGGAATCAGACTACTCCACAGCGGGCGATCCGCGCCGCCGGCGGAGTCGTGCGGCGGCGAACGCGATTCCCCGAGCACGGCCATGAAGCGTCCGCGTCGGCCATTCTGTGGAGCACGCGGTTTGTCGCGCAGGTTCGCCGACCTTCTGGCCGGCGGACCTGCGCCATGGCGAATCGGCTTTATGGGTTGGGCTTCCCTTCGGGTTTTTCACCGGGGACCGCGCCGCTCGGGCGCGTGGCAGGGGCACCGGGGCCGCCGGGCCGATCGCCGGAGCCGCCCATCATGTTCATGGCCAGGTCCTTGACCGCCACGACCAACTCCATCGGGACAAACAATTCGCTCTGGGACCCGCCCTTCTCGACCGGTTCCGTGCCCAGCGCAAGAGGCGCATTCAACTCGCCGAGCGAGAGCGGCGGAATGGGCTGGTCCGCGGCCTTGGCGATGGCGTTAATCACATTGAGCAACTGATCAACGGCGAGATAGGCCTCGGCATTGCGCGTGGTCGGCAACTGGGCACGGACGCGCTGAATGCCACCGTCTTCGGCCAGCGGGCTCTGTTTCGCTTTGACCAGGGCGGCGACGGCCTTGAAGCGCTCGGCACCGCCGCCGAAGGTCATCACGATATGGTTGGCATCGACGACTCCGGCGCGGACGAGAAGGGCGTCCTTGCCGAGAATCTTGGAGATGACGCCGACCGCCTCCTGCACCCAGGCCTTCTGGGCTTCTTCCCCGAACGCTTTGGCCAGGTCGAAGGAGAGGTGATCCACGGATACACCGTTCAGGGTTTCGGCGCCAACCTTGTATTCCAACCCGGCGAGCATCGAGGCGGCCTTGGGGTCGGGAATCAGCCCGCCCTTGATGAGGGTGACCAGCTCGGCGAATAGGGCGAGTCCCTCTTTGGGATCACCGTCCAAGCCCACGACTTTGGCCGAGGCCACCAGACCATCCGGCCCTTCGGACAAGCCCCAGATCCCCACCGACAGGGTCCGCAAGAGCTTGACCCGGGCCAGGAGCATGTCCTTAAGCTGCGCGAGCTTGGCGGGATCAAGCTGCAGCGCTTGGATCTGAGGATGGTCCAGGATCTTAGCCAGCATGCCGGCCCCCATTTCGCTGGCTTCTTTGCTGGACATGCCCCCGTATCCGAGCACATAGCGGTCCTTGGGCAAGCCGAGCAGGAGTGATTCGGTGGTACCCTTTTGACTGCTCATCGTTTTGTCGGCGTCAGAGCCCGGAATGGCGTCGGCGAAGAAGCCGAAGCCGAGGCCGGCCGGGGTGATGCGCAGCGAGACGGCCAGCGTGCGCAGCCCGGTGAGCATGGCCGGGTCGACGTTCATCATCTGGAGCATGGGCGCGAGCATTTTGAAGGGTCCACTGGTCGTGACGCCTTCGGCGTTGATCCAGAGGAGCAGGTCGTCCTTCTCGTAATGCTTCGCCTGGTAAGGGTTGAGCTTGGAGCGGACCGAAGCCGTGCTGGCCAACACCGCCTTCACGGCGTCGAGCGACGGGCTGAGCACAGCGTGGGCGGTCTTCTGGGCGGCGAACAGGGGCTGGTTTTGCAGAATGACCTTGCTGATGCCGGGTTCGACTTCCTCCGGCTCCATCAACGAGAGCAGTTCCTTCAGGTCCTTGGTGGGAATGAGCACGACAATCCGGTCGCGCACGGCCTGGAACGATGGGGCGGGGAGGAAGACGAGGCCGACGCCGCCGGTGGCGTCCACCCCGGAAACGAAGCCGAGCATACTCAGTCCCATGCTGATGGGGTTCGGGAAGGGGGACGGTAGATTGAGCTGCTGGACGAGCGTGTTGAGCTTCTTGTCCATCTCGCCCATCTGGCGCACGCAGATCACCCCCCAGGCGTCGGCGGGGGCCACCGCGAGCACGTCGGGCGCGGCTTCGTCAGCCCAAAGCCGGGCCGGCGGGAGGACCAGAGTGAATAGTACCAACGTGGTGATCAACAGACGTTTCATCGAGCTTTCTCCTAGTTCTGAATTCCTGTTCCTGCGCCGCGAAGGGTAGCGGACTTTCGGACAAGACTCAAGCTTGCCCACCGGTCCATGCAGCAGGCGCACTTTGAGAAAGCCCTGCGGATTCGCCCGAATCGCGGAAAAGCTGACGAGAACGCGACGGCGAAGTTGTCGAAAGTTGTACACAATAGCTTCCAGCTCTCAGCCGGAGGGTTCCGGGTTCAAAGTTTCGAGTGAAGAGATCTCCGGCGGCGAAAATGGGTTCCTTTGGAAATTTTACGCGCGTGGGCCAAGTGCTTTTCCTCCGTGCTAGGAGAAGCCCGGCGCGTGAACAGCGGGGTAGAGCGTGTGTGGGAAGGTGTTTTAGTGCGGGGTGGCATGGGTCCATTATAGGCCGAGCCCACGGCGAGGCCGGTAATGGACCCGTGCATGACGTCCGGAAGGTTAGGGCGCACGGGTCTGGCTCGCCTCGGGACGAGGC
>JAZDKM010000032.1:0-25380 GCA_043803085.1 Planctomycetota bacterium | reverse complement strand
GCCTACCGGCTGCGCTCCGCCAGGGAAATGGACGAGCTTGGCGTCGAGGAGATGATCGCGGACGGGGCCGTGGTGGTGGAGTGGGCCGACCGGGTCGCGGAGGCGCTGCCGGCCGACCGCCTCACCATCACCGGCCGGTCCACGGGCGAAACCATACGTGTGTGGACGCTGAGTGCGGCGGGGCCGGTGTCGCGGGAGTGGCTCCGGTGCGTGAGTTGACAGGCTCGATGGTGGGGTGCAAAGTCTCACGCAGAGGCGCAGAAGGCGCGGAGAAGAGATCACGAAAACACGAAAGAGCGAAAACGCGAAATCAGAATCGAGCATGGAGGTTCCCCTTCCTCAAGGTGGCCCTCCCCTGCATGGGTCTGGACCCGTTCTCCCACCAACGGCTCCTCTCCTGCTCCGCACCCATTCCCCAGGGCAGACGGCTTCTCTGGCCTCCGCGCTCAAACTCAGGGGCCGTCCCGTCGATCACGCGCCAAGTACTTACCCCGGGGACTCTGCGCGCACGGCCGAAATCCCCGATCGGTCTCCAGCCGAGGTGGGGGCCGCGCTCGCAGACCGTGCTCCTTACTCCGGATGCCCCCCAACGCAGGAGGAACGCGATGGGCGCACACGCGAAATTTCCAAACGAACCCATTTTCGAGTCACACTTTACGCCAGGATGCGCGCTCCCAACACGCAAGATTCGCAGACCAGCCCATCCTGCTCGCACGGACGTTTCAGTGCTGCTTCACCCCCCACTGGCGCCCGCTTCTTGCCTCTTGCCTCTTGCCTCTTGCCTCTTGCCTCTCTTCAAATTTCCAAACGAACCCATTTTGTCCGATTCTGAGGGAACGCAACCAGATTCGCAACATCTTGAAGTAACAATAGTTACGTCAAAAGTCGTGCACCAGGCGACATGGCGCCCCAAAACCGAACGAAGCCATTTTCGAAGTTTCGATGTCTCGGCGTTCCTCCGATCGCCTTGTAGGAGGACTGGGAACCCCTGATCCGAACCGCGACCGTAAGGGAGCGGCCCGAATGAACAAAAGATGTGGTGATGAAACGCACTAGCCATGGAGAATGGACAACGATGAAGCACTTATCTCGAAACCCACGTATTCCGCCTATGGCACGGCTCTGCGGCGTGCTCGGAGGACTGGCGGTGCTGGTCGGAGGTTGCATGCCTGGCGGGCTCCTGATTACGCCCGTTTCGGCCAAACGGGACCTCGTCGAGGAAACCCTAGTGAGCGAAGGCTCGCTGGCCGGTAACAAGATCGCGTTGCTCGACGTGGAAGGCATCATCCTCAACGCCGAGCAGCCCAAGTTGCTCGGGGAAGGGGAGCACCCCGTGGCCCGGTTGCTGGAACAACTGGACAAGGCCCGCGGCGACCCGAGTGTCAAGGCCGTGTTGCTGCGCATCAACTCGCCCGGCGGGTCGGTGACCGCCAGCGAACTGATGTATCAGGAGATCGTGGACTTCCGGCGGCGTACGGGCAAGCCGGTGGTGGCGGTGCTGATGGACGTGGCGGCGAGCGGCGGCTACTACGTGGCCTGCGCCTGTGACAAGATTGTGGCACAGCGCTCCACGGTGACCGGCAGCATCGGGGTGCTCATGCAGTTGCTCGACCTCAGCGGCACGATGCGCAAGATCGGACTGGAAGCCCCGGCGATCACCTCCGGTCTCAACAAGGACGCCGGGGCACCGTTCAAACCGCTCACTCCGGATCAGCGGGCCATCTTTCAGACCATTGTCGATCAGATGTTCGAGAGTTTCGTTGACGTGGTGGCCGCGGGCCGGCCCAAGCTCACGCGCGAGCAAATCCTCAAGCTGGCCGACGGCCGGGTCTACTCCGCGCCGCAAGCGCTCGAGGCGGGCCTGATCGACGAGATCGGCACGCTGCGCGAGACGATCGGCGACCTGAAGCAGGAGCTCGGGCTGCAACGCATTCGGTTGGTGGCCTATCGCCGGCCGCTGGGCTATCGCCCGAACTACTATGCCCGAGCGGAACCGCCGGCGACGGGCGGCACGCAGATGAACCTGATCAACGTGAACGCGTCGTCATGGTGGTTACCGCCGACGCCGCAATTCCTTTACCTATGGGCGCCTGGGGGCTAACGGCGCCATGCGACACGCAGTCATCATGGCCGGTGGATCGGGGACGCGGCTTTGGCCGCTGAGCCGCAAACAGAGGCCCAAGCAACTCCTGCGGCTGTTCGGCGGCAAGAGCCTGCTGCGTCAATCGTACGAACGTCTGGCGGCACTTCTGCAACCCGAGGTGATTTACGTCATTACCATCGCGGACCACCTCGACTTGGTACACCACGAGTTGCCCGAGGTCCCGGAGGAAAACCTTTTCGGCGAACCCTGCGGGCGGGATACGGTCAACGCGGTGGGGTTGGCGGCGGCCATCATCCATCTGCGCGACCCGGACGGTGTGATGGGCGTTTTCACCGCCGACCACATCATCACGCCGTTGGACCGCTTCACGTTTGCGGTCGATTCCGCCTTCCAGCGGGCCGAGGAGAACCCCGACGCCTTAATCACCATCGGCGTGATACCGGCCGCACCCGAAACCGGCTTCGGCTATGTCCGGCGCGGTGCGCCGCTGGGGAACGGCGTCTACCGGGTGGACCGATTCGTGGAGAAGCCCGACCTGGAAACCGCGCGGCGCTACGTGGCCGGCGGCGATTACTATTGGAACAGCGGGATGTTCGCGTGGCGGATCAAGACCATCCTGGACGCGATCCGCCTCCATCTGCCCGAGTCTTTTGGGGTGTTGACGGAACTGGGACGGGCCTGGGGCACGGCGGGGTGGCGTCAGCTTGCCGAGAAGCTCTATCCGGGCTTGAAGAAGATCTCCGTCGATTTCGCCATCATGGAGAAGGCCGAACGGGTCCTGGTCGTCGAGATGGACTGCCGCTGGTGCGACGTGGGGTCATGGAGCGCGCTCGCTACCGTGCTGTCGACCGACGCCGCGGGCAACGTGCAGACCGGCCGGCGGGTGATCCACGTCGGGTCGAGGGGCGTCATAACGGCGACTGAAGACGCCGAGCATCTCATCGCCACGATCGGCGTTGACGATTTGGTGATCATACACTCGGCGGACGCGACGTTGGTGTGCCGGAAAGGCGAGGCCCAGGCCATTCGTGATCTGGTGGCCAAGCTCCAGACGGAGTGGGGAGAGCGCTATCTTTAGCGTCTTGGGTGGCATGGCCAAGCCCACCGCAAGGTGGGCGCCGCCATGCCGAACGCCACGAGCCGGTGAGCCCTGGGTCTGAAGGCGTCCCTGGCAAGAAAGCCCTGAAAGGGCGGAATAAGTCCCGGCGCGCCGGGAGCGGCCAATCCCCAGTGGTGGTGAGAAATGCAGGCTAGGTGTGTCGGCATCGACTACGGGACGAAGCGCATCGGGTTGGCCATCAGCGACCCCGGCGGCTCGATTGCGTCACCGCTGACTACGTTGAACCTGGTGGGTGATCCGGCCGCCCGAATTGAGCAAATCTTGCGTGCGCTGGCGGACTACGACGTGGACGAGTGGGTCGTCGGGCTACCCCTGAACATGGACGGGACCGATTCGCGGCAGACCCAGCTGACGCGCCGCTTCGCCGCCGCCCTGAGCCGACGGGTGGACCGACCGATCCACCTCTGCGACGAACGTCTCTCCTCATACCAGGCAGACGAGTATCTCGCCGCGAGCCAACTCAGCGCGAAGAAGCGGAAAGCGCGGCGCGACCGGCTCGCGGCACAGGTGATCCTGCAATCGTTCCTCGACGCCCGTACCCAGGCATGAGGAATGGAGAATGGAGAATGGAGAATGGAAAAGAAAGATGAGGATGCGTCCATCCGCGCTTACGGCTCCGTTCTCCATTCTCCATTCTCCATTCTCCATTCTCCATTCCTCCTCACCCTGACCGGCGTGGCATTCTCGGTTGGTCTCGCCCTCGCTTCCGACGGCGCCTACCACGATGACGCGCTGACCCACTACCTGTACTCCCGCTGGGCCTGGAACGACGCCCGCTACTTGCTGGACGAGTGGGGACGGCCGGGGCTGACCGCTCTGCTCGTTCCGTTCGCCAGGTTCGGTTGGACCGCCTGCCGCCTCGAGTCGGCGGTGCTGTCCGGGGCCGCGGTCTGGTTCGCCTATCTGACGGCCGCCCGACTGGAGATGCGCCATGCAGTGTTCGTGGTGCCGCTTGCGTTTTGCCAGCCACTGTTCGTCATGTTGTCCTATGACACCATGACCGAAACGGCGGTGGCGCTCTACCTGTCGCTGGCGTTGTGGCTGTTCGTGAGCGGGCGACCGACAGCTTCGGCCGTCGTGCTGTCGCTGTGTTTTGTGACCCGCTACGAAACGCTGGTGTTCGGTCCGCTGTGGTGGATCGCGTTACGCTCGGTCCGTGCGCGGTGGTACGCGTACGCCGCCGTGGCGTGGGCGCCGGCAGCGCACAACTTGCTCGGCGTGCTGCTTCTCGGACGCTGGCCTCTGGCTTTCATCCTGAGCGGCCCGCTCCAGGATGAATACGGCTCCGGCACAGCTTTGAGCATGCTGATCAAGTCGCTCGCTGCCGCGGGCCCTACGGTCGGTTTGCTCGCCTTGGTCGGTTGCCTGCTGCCCTGGAGGCGAAGGGGAACCTGGCTGGTCCCGGCTGTCTATGTCGTCCATCTACTGACCCAGACCACAATCTACTGGTCTGGGGCCTATGCCTCTGGGGGTTATCCGCGGTTCTTCGTGTCCACGGCTCCGGTGGCGGCGGTGGTCGCCTTGCACGCACTCAATCACCTTGTGGCAAGGGAACCGGCGGCACAGCGTCGAGCCTTGGCGGCACTGGCCGCTATCATGCTGGGGGCATGGATCGGCCTGGAGATTGAGCCCCTGCCGCGCGACGAGGTGTGGATTCTCGTGCTCGACAAGCTCCGACCGATCGCTCGGGCGGTCGGCGCGGTGAGCATCGTTGCGACGCTGATCGGCGCGATTCCGACCGGCGAGCGCGCTGCCCGGTGGCGGGGGCGCATGCTCGGGTTGTTGGCCCTGCTGGGGTCGGCCGGCGCCGTCGGACCGGCGGCCTATCTGGTTCGGCCGCATCGCTCGTCGCCTGACGCCTCCGATATCGCCTCCGCGGTGGGATGGTTGCGAGCCGCCGGGTTCACCCCGGCGCTGGACGGCGGGGGTGAACCCCGCCGCTCGCCGCTTATCACCACGAACATCTGGACGTCCTACTTCCTCGGATCAGACCGCAACCTGACCGCGACCCCGGGAAACCCCTTATTGGCCGGCGTCACCCGCGGTTCTGTGCTGCTGTGGGATGCCGACTACAGCCCGGGTGCGCGGTTCGGCATTTCCCTCGACAAACTGGCCGCAAACCAAGCTTGGCATCTGAAGTGGTCCAGCCGGCCGCGCGCTGACGGAACCGTCTTCGCCCGGATCTATCGCTATGAACCCGCACCCTAGTCCTGATTCCTCACCACGGCGAGTCGCCGCACTCCTGAGCCCCGAAAGGGCGCGCTATGAAAGCCCAGGGCAACGCCCTGGGTCTGAAGGCGTTCCAACCACGCGAGCCCTGAAAGGGCGACATAAGCAAACTGGCAGCCAGTCCCCAGTGGTGGTGAGAAATGCAGGCTGGCACTACAGCGCTATTTCGCCGTGCGTGATGGCGGCCGGCGCTGCAGAGTCGGGGTGGCATGGGTCAGCGGCGCGTCGGCGGAGCCGGGGAGCCGCTGACCCGCGCGCACCAGCCTCCAGGGACACACACGGGTCAGCTCCGAAGACTGCGCCCGACGCCTTCTCTGGACCAGAGGGCTTTTGGGATTAGAGTGTCGCCATGAGGCGCGCCCGCGGAAAAAAGCAGAGCAGTGGGCAAGCGCATCCGGCCCCACAGGCGGAAACGCGCCGTCCGGCACACTCGGCGCTGCAGCCAGGCATCGGCAATCGGGTGCTTCTCCTCGGCGCCGTGGCCCTGTTCGTCACCGTCACCTATTGGCCCGCCCTGTCCTCCCGGGTGCTCACCTTCGACGACGATCAATATGTGGCCGACAACCACTTGGTCCAAAGCCCCGGCTGGGCGTCGGCCAAGCAATTCCTGGGCGAAGTCCTCAAACCTTCCACGGTGGGCGGTTATTACCAGCCCCTGGCCATGATCTCCCTGATGGTGGACTACGCCCTCGGGGGGCGTGCGGACTATCTCGAACCGTTTAAGCGGGCCAGCCTCGTTCTACACGTGTTGAACACCCTGCTGGTGATGGTGCTGCTGTATCTGCTCTTGGGCCGAGCCTGGGCTGCGGCGCTGGCGGGTGCGCTCTTTGGCCTTCACCCGATCACCCTCGAGGCCGTCGCGTGGATCGCCGAGCGTAAGACATTGCTGGCAGCCTTCTTTGCACTGGGGAGCTTAATCGTCTATGTGCGTTATGTCTCCAAGTCCGATTGGAAGCGCTACTCGGCATGTCTGGCACTCTATGTGCTGGCGCTGCTCTCCAAACCCAGTGCCACCCCATTGCCGGTTCTGATGTTGCTATTGGATTACTGGCCGATCCGGAGGCTGGGCCGGCGCGCCATCGTGGAGAAGCTCCCCTTTCTGGTGGTGGCGGGCATCTTCGCGGTGATCACGGTGATTTCGCAGAGCCGCGCGCTCGGGATTACGACACCCGCGGATTATCCGTGGACCCGGGTCCCGTTCCTGATCTGTCATAACATCATTTTCTATCTTTATCAGCTCGTCTGGCCGGTCCACAGTTCGGGCTATTTCTTCTTTCCCGAACCGTTCGGCTGGTCCTGCCCGATGGTGCGCGTGGGCGTCGTCGGGACGTGCCTGCTCATTCCGGTCTTGCTGATTTCGGCACGTTGGACTCGGGCCTTCCTGATCGGCTGGCTGTTTTTCTTCGTGGCGGTCTTTCCCACGCTCGGGATCATCGGGTTTCATCCGATGGTTGCGGCCGACCGGCATGCCTATCTGCCGATGATCGGGCTGTTGTTGCCGGTGGTGTGGGTGGCGAGCCGGGCGTGGGAAGTGGCGGCGCGCCGCCGGCGCGCTGCCGTTTGGCGAGGGGTCGTGCTCGGAGTCGGGCTGATCCTGGTGGTCGCGGAAACGTGGACCACCCGCCGCGCTCTGGCGCACTGGCGGGATAACGAGAGTTACTTCCGCTATCTGCTGACCATTTCCCCGTATCTGGGGGGGTTGCACCACGGTCTGGCCATGGCGCTCAGCGAACAAGGCAGAACCGATGAGGCACTGGTCGAGTACGCAGTGGCGCTGCACCTCAAACCGGACTACGCCGACGCGATCACAAACCTGGGCGGACTCCTGGCCCGCCAAGGGCGACTCGACGAAGCTATCGCGGAGTATCGCAAGGCCATCCGCCTCAAACCGACCTTGGCCCCGGCGTTCAATAACCTGGGCAACGCCCTGTTCCGCCAGCGCGCCTATGCCGAGGCCGTCGAGAACTATGAGCAAGCCCTGCGGCTCAAACCGAACTACGCCGACGCCCACCATAACCTGGGCACCGCCCTGCTCGCGCTCGGGAAGAAGCAGGAGGCCATCGCCCACTATCGGCAAACGCTCCAGCTCAGGCCGGGCAATCCCGACCTTCCTATCAAACTCGGCCGCCTGCTGACCGAGCAGGGCGACGTCGCCGAGGCCCAGAAACTGTTCACCGCCGCGCTCCGCCTCAAACCGGACTCCTTCGAGGCGCATAGCGACCTGGCCGATCTGCTGGCCGAGCAAGGAAAAAGCGAGGCGGCGATCAAACACTATACCGCCGCGCTGCGGACCAAGCCGGACAGTCCGGAGCTACTCAATAACCTCGGCATCGAGTTGGCGAAGAAGGGTGACACGGCCCAAGCCGTCGAGCATTTCACGCGGGCGCTGCAGTTCCATCCCCAGTTCGTCATGGCCCGCAAGAACCTGGCGCAAGCGCGGGCCTTGCAGGGCAAACTGGACGAAGCCATAGGCCAGTACCGGGAAGTCCTCCGGACCGACCCGAGTGATGCCCTCGCACATTATGACCTGGGCAGGCTGTTGGAACAGGGGGGCCGGCTAGACGAAGCCATCCGAGAATACCGTGCGGCGATGGGTATTGACCCCGGCCACACGGCGGCACGGCAGGCGCTGGACGCAGCCTTGACCCGCCAAAACAAGCCGTAGAGCTGGGCAACGGCGTATGGAACCCAAAGGGGCGGAAACAACCGGCGAGACAGAACCATCGCGTGGCCTCCACCTTCGGGCGTGGTTGACTGAAGGCTGTTGCTGGGCTTATTCGCCCTGGTTCGACCGAACGTCCTGCTGCTCATTCCCGCGTTGGCGGGTTGGGCGTGGTGGGTGGCCCGGCGGCGAAAGGACGGACGCCGCCCGAGAAGCGCTGGACACAGCGACGACGATTCGCGCTTGGTCGTCAAAACCACGTAGGGCGGGCTTCGCCCGCCGGAACAGAGCGTCGGGCGTTGCCCGACGCCACGAAACCTCGGGCGGAGCCCGACCTACCCGACTGTGTGGCTGTCGCAAGAACCTACATAACACTTGCTTCTGCAAGGAGTTACAGACGCGCGGCCATCTGCGTGGTTTTTTCCACTCCACAACCGTGTGGGAGGATCGACCCGCCGCGGTTGAGAGGGTAAAATAACAATGACGTATCGGGTTTATGGGAAGTGACAGTTCTTGTGTGGCGGACAAGCGAGGGATGGCCATGTGCCCATGGCGAATCACGTTGGGCAGTTGGCTGGTGGTGCCCGGGGCCGCGGGGGCCTCGGCCAAGGAGATTGGCGGCTGGACCAAGTTGCCGCCCGACCCCACCTGGATCCCGTGCTTCCAAGTCGTGCCCTCGGGCTGCTCCTGCTGCTACCAGGATTACATAGCCACGGATTGCGACGGAATACATGTCCCGCCGGACCCGGGGGGCCTGTGCACGTGGGTCCCCGAGGAGGAATGCCTGGTCAGCCGATGCGACGTGAGCTGGCCGGAGTATTATGAGTGCTTGGACCGTGTGACCGGGAATTCGTGTTGGCCGGGTTTCAATCCTTGCGAGACGCATCCGCATTGCGGCGAGTGCTGGTGCGATCAGTTCTTCGACGAGCCGTGCCCGTGTGATTGCGGGCTGGTGGTGACCGACGCCTGCCACGAGGCCGTTTGCCTGATCGACGCCTGTATCACCGTGCCCATCGACTGCGACGATGACAACTCGTGTACGAACGACGGTTGCGACGACTGCGACGGCTGCTGGCACGTGCCGAAATGCTGGCCGGACAGCGACCCGTGCACCGTCGACGGCTGCGACGCCCAGACCGGGAATTGCTTCCATACTCCCCTGCCGGAGGGGGCCTGTTGCGATGCCCTGACCGGGAAGTGCAGCATGCGCTGCGCGGCCGAATGCGTTGCGCCGTTGCTTTATTATCAGGGCGACGGCACCACGTGCGAGCCCGTCCGAGCCTGCTGTTTCAACGACGCGGGGTCGTGCGTAGACACCAGCCTGCCATGCTGCGGCGCAGCGGGCGGCGTTGCCTTCGTCGAAAACATGACCTGCTCCCAGAATGCCTGCTATCCCCAATGCGCCAATTGTAGAACACTTGTGGATCAGTTTTTTGAGTGCTATCATGGGTCTTCTGAGGACCCGTGTGATCCACGGATGTGTATTGAAAACAAAATTAACACCGCGACGTGTGAGTACTTGGGGGGCGTATTCCCTTCAGAATGCGATACCACGATAGTCCCTGACCAGCCGGAAATTCTACAGACAGTGCGAGACCTCCTGCCAGACGCCCCCGATTGTCAGGCGTCGGGTACTGACTTCCACTTGTGGCATCGGGTACTATGGGGTTGCGGCGACTATTGTCTGCCCTTTGATTGGAGGGTACGTTGTGATACTACCGCCTGTGTTGGACAAGCACAGACACCTCAACCTTTAGAACGGGGCGTCAAGAAGAAGTGCGGATGTTATTAGAGGTATAGAATCACAGTGAGTTTCAATGAACGTAGGAGAGCTGCCGTGTGTGGAGCGACGCAAAGACAACGTAGCCTAGCCATGCTTTTTCTTGTTTGGTGCTGTGCTTCTGCGATGGCTGAGGAATCTCGAGAGCCACTGTGGATACTCCGCAACGCGGATAAGGAGTTCCTCGACGAGGTCACACTATCGCTTACCCTCACCGAACCGGTCCATGGGCTCGGCATCGATTTCGGCCAGGTGACCATGGAGGGGATAGTAACGATTTCAGGTAGTTCGTGCGGCCTCATTCTTGAGACCGTTACTTTCGAGCCGCCGCCGTACAAGCAACCAGGGACCGGTGACTTCCAACCGATCGATTACGACGAGCACGGAAACCTCATCGTGTGGCACCCACAGGAACACATCCTGCTTAAGATGGATGAGTTAATTGAGTTATATAGTAAGAGCACCCTGACTCGTGTGTCACCGAACGGCGTAATTGCCAAACAGGACGGACGCAGCATTCTTAGTCGGTATCCGCCCTCCAACCACGATCCCCTTTGTTGGTATACGAAAATCGTGCTTGCCACAGGGCGGGGGTTTACACAGTATCTTACAACGGTTAGCAAAATTGAGAGCCTATCTTCCGGGCTCATTGCCCTGGAGGGAACTGGACAGGCCTGGGGGAGATTGAGATTGACCGTGGATCCCGCGGCCGGCCACTTGGTTCGGACTGCGGAGTTTTTTAAGGGCAAGGACGAACCCCGCGATGTGATCTCCACCAGCGGCGTGCTAACAGAGGATGGGCTGACGGTTCCGTCCCGCGGCACAATCACCATGTTGTTGGGACCTGGTCGCGAGCGCGCGACCGTTGTGGAGTTTCATGCAGTCAGCCGAACCAAGCACAAGGAGGTGATCCAGCACATCAAGGCGCAACTTTCCGAGGATAATCTCCCCATCGGGACCGCGATTGAAGACTACCGGGCCGATCCGACGTCCGCCCGCCCGGTTCGTACGAAGGTAGGCGAAAAGTAGGGACCTGCGGCAGCAAGGTGAGGCCGAACCGGGCTGCCCTACAGCGACCGTGGCGGGAGGCCTTGCCTTCGTTGGCAACAGGACCTGCTCCCAGAATCCCTGTTATCCGAGCTGCGCCAACTGTAGAACGCTGGTGGATGAGTTCTTTGAATGTAACCACTATGGTGATGATGACCCATGTAAGGCAGAGCAGTGCATTGACAACGTGATTGACACAGCCACTTGTGACTATTTGGGAGGCGCGTTCCCACCCAGATGTAATACTAAGGTCATAGAGCCCCTTCAGAAGGAATGGAGACAATATATATATAAAGTCTTCGAGGGCAATGAATGCCAGGCATCAGCTTTCACCTTCCATCTATGGCATCGGGTGCACTGGGGTTGCGGCGACAACTGCAGTGGAACGGATTTTCTGGTAAGGTGTGATACGGGTGAGTGTAGCGGAGAACTAATAGGGATTGGGGGACCAGACGCCCCGAAGAAAGAATGTGGATGTGATTAGGCTATGTGAATCAGGGTGGGTTTTGTCGAAGTGGAGTTTATCCATGTGTAGAGAAACGCCGGGGCACGTGTTCTTCGTTAGCTTTGTTTTTTTCCTCATTTCCTGGTGTGGGTCTTCTGGCGTCGCAGTGGATTGCGAGCAGTTGCTACAGCATTTACGAGACCTGGACGCGGAGTTCTTCGCCGGGCTGACTCTGTCTATCACGGTGACGGAACCAGTTCATGGCGCCGGTGTAGACCTAGGAAGCATAACGCGCCAAGGTACTCTCACGGTGTCGCGGGATGGTTCCGGGCTGATTCTGCAGAACCCGCGCTTCGATAAAACGCCTTCCTACAAGCCGCCCGGTGCGGAGGGGTTTCAAGTGGGGGATTATGACTCCGAGGGCAATCTGATTGTGTGGCGCCCGAAGGATTATTTCATGCTCAAAACCGATGACTCGATCGAGACCTATGACCAATCGACTGTCGTCTTCGTTGCTCCCAGCGGGGCAATTGCGCGGCAGGCGGATTCCGCCGTGCGCTTGGCTCGCTATCAAGTATCCGATCAAAAGGGCTTTTACTTGTACAATAAAGTTTTGCGCGCGACAGGGCGCGGGTTTGCACAGTATCTTGAAACCATCGACGAAATGGAGACCCTACCTTCGGGACTTATCGAGCTTCATGCGACCGGGCCATACGGGCACAAAGCATCGATGAGGTGGACCTTAACCGTAGACCCTGGTGCGAACTATTTGGTCCGTTCCGCTGTGTTGGGGAGCAGGGACAACCCCCTTTGGGTGGTTTCCACCACAGGCAGCCAAGAACAAGAGGGGGTGACAGTCCCGCTCCGTGGAACCGTCACCTACCCCTTCCAGAGCACTAAAGACCATGTGAGTGTTGTGGAATTCAAGAGCCTGAGCAAAACGATCCATGGCGACGTCGTCCAGCGTTTGAAGGCGCAACTGTCCGAGAATGATTTGCCGGTCGGAGCTTATATTGAGGACTACCGAGCCGATCCGACCTCCAGCCGCCCGGTGCGCACGCTGGTCGGCGAGAAGAACGGTGAAACGAAATAATCCGGTTGAGGAATCTCCATGCTTCGGGCAATCCAGAGGCGTTTTCTTACCGTTGGGCTCTTTTCTCTCTGGTGCGGCGCTCATGCGCTCGCCGAGGATGGTCAACAACTATTGCAGATACTCCGAGATGCCGATAGGGAGTTCTTCGGCGCCGTTAGTCTTTCCATGACTATCACTCAACCTGTTGGCGTTACCCGCGATTTGGGCGTGGGCATGTGGGAGGGAACCCTCGTGGCTTCTGGAGAACGCCAGGGACTTATTCTGCGGGGTGTTCACTTCGATCCGCCTGCGTATAAGCCGCTTGGGTCCGGGAACTACCAGGAGATAGACTACGACCCGGAGGGGAACCTGATTCTGTGGAGACGCCAAGATGCGTTCGCACTGAAGACCGAAGACTCTAACAACGCCTACGAGAAGTGGACCTGTGTCCACCTGGCACCGAACGGCGTGATTGTGGACCAGAGCAATTCGTCGAAGCTGGCGCGCCTTGCGGTGTCCGACCAGAAGGGCCTGGCCGTGGGGAAGTATAGAAGGATTGTGCGGGCGACGGGTCGCGGGTTCGCCCAGTACCTTACCACCATCAGCAGAGTCGAGAGCCTGCCTTCCGGGCTCATCGTGTTGGAAGGGACCGGCCAACCCTGGGGGAGGTTGAAGTTGACAGTGGATCCCGAAGCGAAATATCTGGTTCGCTCCGCGGAGTTCTTGGGGAACAAGGACGAGCCATCCGAGGTAGTTTCAACTACAGGGACGCTGACGGAGGATGGGCTGACTATCCCCTTAAAGGGCACGGTCACGCTTCTCGACCGTGGGGGAGCTCATCAATATCGGACCATTGTGGAATTCGACAGTGCCAGCCGAACCGACTGCGCGGAGATGATCCAGCACATCAAGGCGCAGCTATCCGAGGATAGTTTGCCGGTCGGAACCTATATTGAGGACTACCGGGCCGATCCCACGTCGGGCCGCCCGGTCCGCCCGCGGGTCGGCGAGAACAATGGTGAAACGAAATAAGCCAGTCGAGGAGCCCATGTTTCGGGTAATCGAAGGGCGTTTCCTTTTCATTGTGCTCTTCTGTCTCGGATGCGGCGCACGCGCATTCGCAGACGATGGTCAACGACTGCTGCAAATACTTCGAGATGCCGACGCGGAGTTCTTCTCCGCAGTCACCTTATCGATCGTTGTCACCGGGCCTGTCGGATTCGGTCCCGAGCGCGGCAATATGACGTGGCAAGGGACACTGACAGCGTTCGACGATTACCGTGGAATCATTTTGGAGGGCGTTCGCTTCGACCCGCCTGCGTACAGGCCACCCCGGACCGGGAACTACCAAGACGTTGATTATGACGCCGACGGAAATATGATCGTCGGGAGACTGCAAGATGGGTTTGGGCTTCAAACTGAGAACTCAAACGACGCCTATGAAAAATGGGCCGCCGCCCGTATTGCTCCGAACGGCGCACTCACGGAGGGCACAGGCTTCGCGCGGTTGTGTCGCTATCAGGTGTCCGACCAGAAAAGTCTTGCTGTGTACAAGTACAATGCATTTGTGCCGGCGACGGGACGCGGGTTCGCCCAGTATATCACGACCATCAGCCAGGTTAAGACCCTCCCTTCGGGGTTGATCGATCTCCAGGGGACCGGACCCAGGGGGGCGCTGACCTTGACGGTGGATCCGACGGCGAACTATTTGGTTCGGACCGCAGTGTTTGGGAGCAAAGAAAAGGAAGTGATTTCAACCACCGATACCCAGGTGCAAGACGGGCTGACAATCCCGTTACGCGGCACCATTACTTCCCCCCCCGGGAGTGCCCATGAGCGTGTGATCATGGTGGAATTCAAGGGCGTCAGCAAGACAGGTCATGAAGAAGTCATCAAGCGCTTGAAGGCGCGATTATCCGAGGATAATCTGCCAGTCGGAACCCTCATCGAGGACTACCGTGCCGACCCCACCTCCCCCTTTCCGGTTCGGACGACAGTGGGAGAAGAGTAGGCATCCGCGGCGGTACGGCAAGCCCCGGATGGAGCGACTTAGAGCTTCTAACAGAATGGACCTGTGGGACAGGCTTTCTAGCCTGTCGCTGACCGGCTGGAAAGCCGGTCCCACATCTTTCTGTTAGACGCTCTTAGAGCGACCGTGGCGGGGGGCCGTCGTAGCGGTGCGTGCCCGGAGTCATCGAGCGCATCTTCCGCTCGCGGACGGCTTCTTCGCGGGCCTGGGCGATGAGGCCGGCCGTCCGGGCCAGGATGAAAAGGCCATTCATCACCTCGAACTCGAAGCCCAGTTCGAGCAGGATCGCCCCGATCGCGCCGACGCGCGCCAAGCGCTGGAGGCCGTGCTGAGGCAACACCACGGACAGTAGACCCAGGGCATGCGCTAGCAGCCCGTGGCAAAAGTCTGTGGGACAGGCTTTCTAGCCTGTCAAGTAAGCTTCTTGCCTCCAAGAAGACCGGCCAGAAAGCCGGTCCCACAGGTCAGAGCAATTTTGCCACGGGCTGCTAGTGTGTGGCCTTCGCAAAAGCCAGCCCCAGGTCAAGGGCGAAGAACAGGTTCGCGTCCTCGGCGGAGGCCAGCACCGACCCGCGCTTCACCAGATAGATTTCGACCCGGCGATTCCGCGACCGGTTTTCTTCGCTGTCGTTGGCCGCGATCGGTCGGTATTCACCGTAGCCCATCACGCCGACCCGGGTCGGCTCATACGCGCCGTCCAGGATCACCTTCGCGACGGTGATGGCCCGGTGCACGGACAAGTGCCAGTTCGTGGGATGGGCCTGGCGGGTGACCTCGCGGGCAATGGGACGGTCGCAAGTGTGCCCGACGATGACGACCTCGAAGTCGGTCGCCGCCGGCGACTTCAGAATCTCAATAAATTTACTCAATGACGCCATGGCGGTCTCGATGACCACGTCACTGCCCAGGGCGAACACGAGGTCGGACCTCCACTTGACCGCCCCGGTGGCCGGATTGTACTCCACGTCGTTGGGGTACTGCGTGGCAAAGTTTTTCAACGCCGTGTCCAAGGCCGGCGGGAGTTTCGCTTCCTTCTCGATAACCACCGGCTCGGGCATGTTCTTGCCCGCCAGCTTCTCCAGCGTCTTCTGAGCAGAGGCGAAGGCCTGTTCCAGCCTGTCGTTCTCGCTCTGCAGGTTGGCGATCAGTTGCTCCTTGCTCGCCATCTCACCTTCGGCCGCGGTGAGCTTAGTCCGCAGGCTGTCCGCCACATTGCGTGCGTCGTACAACTCAGTCTCGCACTGCTCCTTTTCCGCTAAGGCGGTGCGGTTCGACATTTCGAGTTGTTTGTATTGGTCCAACGAAACGCACCCTCCGACCCCCGCCATGACCAGGCCGACTATCGCCAGCCCGCACCACCGATGCCCCATGTTCATCCTACAACTCCTGTGCTTGCGCCTCCGCGCCTCTCGCGTCGGCCGCTACCCGCGCCTTCGCCGTCCGCGTCAGCCCTGACTGCGTCTGCCCAAAAGGAATCCGACGCCCGTGGCCATACCCGCCACCCCTGCCGCACCAGCGCCGAACATCCACAACTTACGGTAAACAAACTCGATCATCGGGAGGGATACGCCGCGAATGCTGGCCGCCACCGCCAGCCCGGCAAAAACCATCACCACGACGGCCACAACCAGCAACCCCGTCAGCCCGGTACTCAGCGCATCCGGGGGAAATTCCACGCGGGTCACGACCACCGTGGCGCCCACGCCCGCTTCAGCGGGACCGGCAGCCCCGGCGCGTGAACCCTCGAAAATGTCCTCGCCGACCGGGGTCTCGCCGATGGCCTGTTCGAGGCCGGCCCGCGTGGCCTCGCCCATCTCGGCGGCGCCTTCCTGCTCACCCGGGTAGATTTCGTCGAGCAACTCGGCGCCCAACGAGGTGTCGTCGCTCTCCCGCGTCAAGTCCAGCAGGCCCGAGCCGCTGCCCACCCCTTCGATGCCCAATCCCCCGGCGCTGGCCCCGGAGATCACCGTCTGGGCCAAGGGATCGGCGACCCCTTCGATGCCCTCCACTTCGTCGAACACGCTGATGCCGACGGAGGTCACCACCGTGTCATCTTTTTTCTTCTCCGCGGCCTTCTCGCCGGCCGCCGTATCGTCCGCCTCGGCCTCTTCCAGGCTGAGCATGTCGCCGGTGGAGCCCATGGCCAGATCGATGGTGGATTCTTCTGCAGGTTCGAGGACGAGTTCGCCGCTGCCGGACTCGGTCTTGGACTCGGCGGCCACCTTGGCCACCAGGGCGTCCACCTCCTCCACCTTGTAGTTCACCTTGCCGGCATCGCGGAATTCGCGCAGCTTCGCCTGGCGGACCAGCTCCTTGATCTGGGCCTCGCTCATCGTGAGCTTCTGGCAGGCTTCTTCCAGGCTGTAGAACATTTTGGCCATGTTCGATTCACTCCGCTCGCGCGGGAAACGATCATTCGTCTCCGCTTCGCGTCTTCTGCAAGCGTTCGGCCCGTTCGATCTCCACCAAATGCTCGACCTCGCGGGGGCCCGGCGCGCACGCGTTGAACTCTTCGAGGTAGCGATCGTATCGCCAGGTCCGCGCGGCGACCAGCCTCAGGCACCCTTTCCCTTCATTCCATTCATAGCACCAGATCGTACCCGCGTCCACATCGACCATGAATACGCCGAATGTGTTCTTGGTGACCTGTCCGGTGAAGGCGAAGACGCCCCGGGCGCCCGCCTGCGAAACCGCTTGGCCGAACGCCTGGCCGACTACCGGTCCATCCAACCTCAATACCAGGCAGGTCGCGATAACCCCGAGAAAACCGGCGATCAACCACATGGCGACCTGGGGACTCCGCGTCTCCCGTGGCCCGGGTGCGTCAGCCCGCCGCCCCGGCTCCCCTTCCTCCGGTCTTTCACTGAACTCTGGCAAGGCAGGCATCCGTCACCCCAGAACCCAACCGACCTGGGCGGCATTATAGCCGCTCGGCCGTCGGCCTCAACCTGGCGCTGCGGGGCCCGGTCCTCCTGCCTGTGGAGGATTGACAGAGGCAGCGTTCGGCCTACTATTAGGCGCCATGCTGCGGGTGTTGCGAAAACCACTAGGGGTGGGGTTACTCGGTGCGTTTCTCGTCGGGGTACCGGTCGTGACGGGTGCGCCCCAACCGGGCTTGGTGCGGCTCAGTTGGGAGCTGGAGTTCGAGTTTTACGATCCGGCCCGAATTGCGGTCACCCTACCCGGCGACAAGGTGCCGACCACCTTCTGGTACATGATCTATACCGTGACGAACCAAAGCGGGCGGGAGGTAGACTTCTACCCGCAGTTTGACCTCGTCACCGACACCCTACGGGTGGTCCACGGCGGCGACCACGTTAGCCCCACGGTCTTCGACGCCATCCGTGAACGACACCGCAAGCAGCTCCCGTTCCTCGTGCCGCCGCTCAAGGCGAGCGGCAAACTGCTGCAGGGTACGGACAACGCCCGTGCTTCGGTGGCCATTTTCCGCGACTTCGACCCGGAGGCGAGCCAATTTACCATCTACGCGGCCGGGCTGTCGGGCGAGGTCGTTCGAGTACCCAATCCGGCGTTCGACGCGGCCCGGCCGCAGGCCGAGCAGAATCTTCAGTTCTTCACCCTTCGCAAAACCCTGGCGATCAGGTATGATATTCCCGGAGACTTGAAGACGCGCAAGCAGGCCGCTCCGATCCGGACCGGCCGGGAGTGGGTCATGAGGTAGCGGCCGCTGGTCTCGGAGTCGGTTGTAACTGGCTGCCTCGTAACGAGTTGGAGAAGAGCACATGGCGCATAAGAAGGGTCAGGGTGCCACACGAAATGGTCGCGATAGCAACCCGCAGTTTCGCGGGGTCAAACGCTTCGGTGGTCAGCAAGTGACCACCGGAACCATCCTCATTCGCCAGTGCGGCACCCCGTTCAAACCCGGGCGCTATGTCGGCCGGGGGCGCGACGATACCCTCTTCGCCTTGGCAGACGGGACGGTGCGCTTCCAGGGACGCATGGTGAACATCGATCCTAACTAGCGCTAACCGGTTACGGCATAATAGGTTATATCAATGAGGATGGTCAGTTCGACCATCCTTTGTCTTCTTGGTCTCGGCATGTTTATTGACGGGGCGGAAATCTATACCAAAGCCGGGGACGGCGGGCCTGGGTGCGTCAGTTTCCGTCGCGAACGCTTTCTCCCCCGCGGCGGGCCCGATGGCGGAAATGGCGGCGATGGCGGCAGCGTCATCCTGGTGGCCACTGCGGGCGTGGATACCCTGCTGGATTTCAAGGGTAAGCACGACTGGAAGTCCCGAAACGGTCGGCCGGGCAAGGGCAAGAACATGACCGGCGAAAGTGCCGCCGACCTCGTAATCCCCGTTCCACTCGGCACGTTGGTGTACGATCGGGATACGGGTTTGCTCATCAAGGACTTGGCCGAGGTCGGCGATTCCGCGTGTGTTGCCCGGGGCGGCCGCGGCGGCCGGGGCAACAAGTCCTTCGCCACCCCAACCCACCAAGTGCCGCGCGAATCCGGACCCGGAGAGCCAGGCGAGGAACGGTGGCTCCGGCTGGAACTCAAGCTGATCGCCGACGTCGGGCTAATCGGGCTCCCTAACGCGGGCAAGAGCACGCTGCTCTCGCGGCTGTCCGAGGCTCGGCCCAAGATCGCCGCCTACCCCTTCACCACGCTTGAACCCCAACTGGGGATCGTGGAACTCTCCGGCTACCGCCGATTCGTCATGGCCGATTTGCCGGGCTTGATCGAGGGTGCACATCGCGGAGCAGGGCTGGGTGACACGTTTCTGCGGCACATCGAACGGACGCGGGTCGTCCTGCACTTGATTGACGTGGCCCCACCCGCCGCGCACCCGTGCCCGGTTGAAGCGTACCGGATCGTCCGCCGCGAACTGGCAAGCTACAGCGCGGCATTGGCGGAGAAACCCGAGTTGGTGGTGTTGAACAAGCTCGACCTGCTGCCCCAGGCGGTAGATCCTCGCACGGACTTGGAGGCTGAGGTCGGGTGCAAGATCCTGACCGTCAGCGCGGTGGCCGGAACCAACCTTCCGGCGCTCCTGGAGCAGCTTTGGGAATATGTCGCCCACAACCGACAGGTCCCAGTACTAACTCCGGGACCAGTCGCGTTAGCCGATCCGGTGGACCTCTCATGATCGCGCGCTTTAACCGAGAGAAAGCATCTTTAGATGATGACCGGCCGCCGGGCCTGGTGGTCCTGGACATCGGCAACAGTTCGCTCCACGTGGGGTTGTGGTCGGACCGGGGGGTGGCTGACGTACGGCGCCTGGAGCACGGGGACCGCACCGGTCTGGCGGAAAGCCTGACGGAGATGAGATCCAATTCCGCACGTGCCGGCTTGGTGGCCGCTGTCGTCGCCTGCGTGGTGCCTGACGCCCTGAGCGCGGCCGAGGAAAGCATCACACAGGCGCTAGAACTCCAGGCTTTGGTGATCGGCCGGGACCTGCCTTTGCCTATGGCGGTGGCGGTGCACCGGCCCGAAACAGTGGGGGTGGACCGGATGTGCGCCGCGGCCGCCGCTTACGAGAAGGTGCGTGATACGTGCACCGTGATTGACTTCGGTACGGCGGTGACCGTGGACCTCGTCGATGAAGCCGGCGTATTTCAAGGGGGGGCGATTTTGCCCGGCCTATGGATGCAGGCCCACGCGCTGGGGAACCACACCGCGGTGCTCCCGGTGGTTTCGACGGAGTTCCCGGACCAGCCGGTGGGGAAGGACACGACGGAAGCGATTCGCAGCGGTATCTGCCATGGGCTGGTCGGCGCGGTACGCAATCTCGTCGAAGAGTACGCCACCCGGTTAAATCGCTGGCCCTACGTTGTTGCCACGGGCGGCGACGCCGCGATGATGGTCGCCCATTGCGATTTCATTGACAAAATGGTCCCGGACCTCTGCTTGTGCGGTGTCGGGCTCGCTTACGTGAAGTATCTCAATGCCGAGTCCGAGGAGACCTAGTTCGCCGGCCCCGCGTGTGTCTCTGCTCACGCCTCCGGGCATCGGGGCCATTGCGGTGATTCGTCTCGAGGGAGCCGGTGCGGACCGTATCCTTCAGCGCCTGTTTCATGCACGGGTGCGTTCCGCTGCACGGTTCAGACCCGGTCGTATCGTGTACGGCGAACTTCGCGATGAGGGGCAGCTCATCGACGAAGTGCTCGTGGCGCCGCCCCTGGTGCATCGGGTCGGAGACGTGCCCCGAGTCAGGGAGATGCGTGCGTTTGATCTCTGCGCGCATGGCGGTCTGCGGGTGGTGGAGCGGATCGTGATGGCCCTCACCGAAGCCGGGGCGACATGGGTCGGACGGGAGGAAGCAGGCGTCGGCGCATGGCCGGCGGCAAGCGTCCTCGAACGGGAAATCTGGGAGGCGCTGGCCCGGGCGCGGACCCGACGGGCGGTGCGGTTCCTCGTACACCAGCGCACGGCCTTGCCGGGTGAGCTTCGCCGCATCGCCCGGACGGCGGCACAGGATGCCAAAGCGGCGGGAGTGGCATGGCAGGCCCTGCTGGACCGTGCGCGGGCCGGCCGCTTACTGATTGAAGGTGCGGTGGTGGCCCTCGTGGGGCCGGCGAACGCCGGCAAGTCCACGCTCGCCAACCGCCTGCTAGGAATGGACCGCTCCCTGGTCTCTCCCTGCCCGGGCACGACCCTGGACTGGGTGGAACAGGAGACAGCTCTTGAGGGCATACCGGTGACGCTGCTTGACACCCCGGGATACGGGCAGGGTGGAGGTGTGCTTGATGGCCTGGCGGCGGCCCGGGCCCGCGAACGGGCCGCCTCCGCGGACCTGCACCTGCGCGTGCTCGATGGTTCCCGGCCGCCTCCGGAGGCCGACGCGGCCTGGAACGCTCCCGGCCCGCCCGCCTTGCTGGTCCTGAACAAGAGGGACCTGGGCAACGTCTGGACCGCCGCGCACATAGCGGCGCAGCACTGCGCCGGCGTGGTGAGCGTATCGGCCACTCAGGGTACGCACTTGGACCGGCTGACCCGGAAAATCAGTTGCACGTGGGGCCTGGATTGGACCGATGAAACGGTTATCAGCTTCTTCACGGAGAGGCAGATACGCCTGGCGGGGGAGTGGCTCGGCGCCAAGGGAGACCCAAGTCGGCAAGAGGCGATCTTGGCGGAACTGATCGGCAAAGACGGTTGAGATTCTCCGTGGAAACGGTGCTATAATCTTCCGGCTTGATTGGGGTCGAGGTTTGGGGGCCGGCCGACGGACGAAGCCGACGGGTTGTCGCCCCGTTCCGTCGGGTTTGAGGGTTGATGGCCGTAACGACTGAGCGTACATTGCCGGCAGCGGTCAAGCTCAAGGGGCGGATCATTCGGTATCCGACCCCATTGCATGGCAATCCTGGCGGTGGTTGACGAGTGGCGACCCCGAGCAACAACAAGGATGATACCCAACTGGCGCGGCTGCTGGTCGAGCAGCGTCTGGTCGGTGCGGAAGAGATGGCCCAGTGCCTTGAGCGTCACAAAGCGCTGAAGGGTGAGGGCGTCCAGAAGACGCTGGCCGACCTCCTCGTCGAGGCCCAGTACGTCACCCCTTCGCAGATCAAACGCATCAGCAAGATCGGTGAGGACGATTCGCTGTACCGTCCGGCCCAGCAGATCCCCGGGTTTCAGATTCTCTCCAAGCTGGGGCAAGGGGCGATGGCGACGGTGTTCAAAGCGAAGCAGCTCAGCCTGGACCGGGTGGTGGCCATCAAGGTCCTGCCCAAGCGGCTGAGCGACAACCGGGAGTTTGTCGATCGCTTCTACCGCGAAGGTCGTGCGGCGGCCCGGCTCAACCACCCCAACATCGTGCTGGCGATCGATGTGGGTGAGGCGGCGGGCTACCACTACTTCGTGATGGAATTCGTGGACGGCAAGACGGTCTACGACGGGCTGGTGAATGGGAAGCCCTTCGAGGAGCGGGAAGCGCTTTTGATCGTGCTCCAGATCGCGCAAGCCCTGGAGCATGCCCATGCCCGCGGCTTCATCCACCGCGACGTAAAGCCGAAGAACATGATGATCACCCAGGAAGGGGGGGCGAAACTGGCCGACATGGGTCTGGCCCGCGAGGTCAGCGACTACGCGACGGCTGAGGCCGAAGCCGGGCGGGCTTACGGGACCCCCTATTACATCAGTCCCGAGCAGATCCGCGGCGAGATCAACATCGACTTCCGCGCGGACATCTACTCGCTCGGGGCCACCTTCTATCACATGACCACCGGGCGGGTCCCGTTCGAGGGGGCGACCCCCTCCGCGGTCATGCACAAGCACCTCAAGGAACCGCTGGTCCCCGCGGACCACGTCAACACCGACCTGTCGGCGGGCATCGGCGAGATCATCGAGGTGATGATGGCCAAGGCCCGCGACGACCGCTATGCGACGACCAGAGACCTGATCGCGGACCTGCAGGCCGTGCTGAACGGTGATCCTCCGTTCCAGGCCCGCAAGCGGTACGACCAAGGGCTGCTCCGCAGCATCGCCGACTCGGGCGTGATCATTTCGACGGCCACGGCTGAGGAAATTGCCCCCTCCGACAAGCCCCAGCAGGATTGGAGACTGGTGCTCATCCTGGGGTTCTTTTTGGCCTTCTCCTTCCTCAGCAACATCTGGCTGGCCGTGAAGGTGCTTTCGCACTGAAACGGGTACGAACCCCCCGCGCAAGGCTGAAAGCCTTGCACAAAAAATGGCACCCGATCAAACTCCGGTAGTTATGGCGTCCACCTGCGGCGGACCGGCCCCCGGCTATTGCCGTACCTGGCCTTCGGCCAGAGAACATCGCCGCAGACCACACCCGCCTGCCGCCGCGTCTTCCGCCAATTGCGTGATCCGGGCACGCCCCCTGGATCCCAAGACAAGGAGAATGGGGCAAAAGAGCAAAGGGCTACAGCGCCCCCGCCGCAACCCGAGCGCCAACGATGGAGCCCCGCCCGGGGCAACGACTGCATGGGCCGGGCGGGGCACACCAAGCATTCGCCTCCGCCGTCACTGGACGGCGAAGTGCCGGAATCCGGTTCGGACTCTCGGGACGCGCTGCCGGTCACCGTGATGACCGCCATTCCAGTCCAGAGCGCTCGAGACTCCCCGCCACGACCCGAAAGCCGAGCCCGCCGACGAGGTTGACGCAGACGCCGGGCGAGTACCTGAGGCGACCCGCCAAGCGGCAGACCGGGGGAAGGCAGCCCCACGACCCGCCACGCAGAACACGGGCCTTCTCAACCGGACCCCGGACGTGGGCGCCAGTGTCATGTCCCAGAAGAAACTTGACGACCCGATGCGGGCAGCCATGAGCGGGGCATCCATGCTCCCGTTGTAAAGAACCGTTAGGGACACGACACTAATCGCCCCAACGGGGCCACGGCCTCCAGCCCAGGGTTGTCCCGGCCTCGCCGGGACTACCCTGGGTTGCCGGCCGCAAACCACGCAACCCCGACGGGGTTGCGGCTCAATCCCACACATACCGTTCATCGAATTCGATCTGATGCTTGTTGAGCAGCATGCGTAGTTCGTCCTGAAACGTCATCTTGCGGTGATGTTCTTCCTGTCTCGCTATGTACTCTGTGACCTGCTCCAGGTTCGATCGGCTGACGGAGAAGTCCGCGTAGCCGCCTTGCCATTGAAAGTCGCCGTATTCTCGCCCTTGCTCCTTGAGCCACAGGTTCGAGACCCGCTTCAGCTCCTTCACCCATTCGGCTTGTGCGATCGTCCGTCCAAGGCGTGCGAGAATGTGCACGTGGTCTTCGACGCCTCCGACGCGTATCGGCGGGCATTCGAGCTGTTTGCTGATGCCGCCGAGGTAGGCGTGCAGTGCGTCGCGGGTTGGCTTGTCGCGCAGGAAAGGGCGACGCTCCTTGGTCGAAAAGTCCAGATGAATGTAAACCGCAGAGAGAGATTGGGGCATAGGTCACTCCAAACGGCACAACCCTGTTGGGGTTGCGTGTGTTTGCGTCACGCCAACCCAGGGTAATCCCGGCGCGCCGGGACAACCCTGGGAACGCGGGCGCCATCCAGCGACACAACTCCAACGGGGCTGTGTCGGTGGGAGAATAAGCCGCAACCCCGTTGGGGTTCGGTGCTCTATGCGCCCTACTCTCCCAGGGTAGCCGCTTCGCGGCAACCCTGGGCTGGAGGCCGGCACGCCATTGGCGTGCCAGCGCAACCCTGGACTGACGGCCCAAACGCCTTCGGCGTAGGATCACGGTTCCCGGCAGGGCTACGTCCACCAACATCATCCACGCCCACGCGGACTCGTACGCCAGCGGTCTACCCCTTCAAGCATCATTTACGCCCACGCGGATCCGTGGGTCAGCTCCAACGGTCTGCCCCTTCGAGCATCATTCACGCCCACGCGGCAACGCGCTCCTGGCCCGGCGCGGCGGTGCGCTCCGGCCGCAACGTGGCGGCGCGCTCCTGCCCCAACGGGGCTATGCCCTTCAGCCCAGGGTTGCGCCGAAGGCGCTACCCTGGGTCGGCGTGGCGCAATCACACCCAACCCCGACGGGGTTGCGACGCAAGCGTAGGGCATTGTCGCTCCAACCGACACAACCCCGTTGGGGTTGATTTGGTATGTGCTCTTCCTATCCCAGGGTAGCCGCTTCGCGGCAACCCGGGGCTGGAGGCCCAAACGCCTTCGGCGTAGGTTCACGGTTCCCGGCAGGGTAACGTCCACCAAGATCATCCACGCCCACGCGGACTCGTACGCCAGCGGTCTACCCCTTCAAGCATCATTCACGCCCACGCGGACCCGTGCGCCAACTCCAACGGTCTATCCGTTGAAGCATCATTCGCGCCCACGCGGACCCGTGCGCCAACTCCAACGGTCTATCCGTTCAAGCATCATTCACGCCCACGCGGCAACGCGCTCCAGCCCCAACGGGGCTATGTCCTTCAGCCCAGGGTTGTGCCGAAGGCGCTACCCTGGGTG
>JAZDKM010000031.1:0-20939 GCA_043803085.1 Planctomycetota bacterium | reverse complement strand
ATCACAAGGCAACACCGCCGTGTTGATCGTCAGGTAGGGCTTGGTCGCAGGAGTCGTGTCCAACGCATCCATGAAGGCTTGGTTCGTCGGATTCGACGTGTCGGGGTCAACCTGGAAACGGAACGCCACCTTGTCGCTGCCAGTTCGCAACGCGGTGCTCACCACGACACTCACGTCCAGGACGTAAACGGTGGGTGATTGAAAGGGAGCCACCGCAACCTGCCCTTGAAGCGTGGCCGGTGCCGCCGCGAAATCGCCCAACGATTCTACAAGATCCGCCGGATATGAGTAGATGTGTACGTCCACGTCCGGGAACGGCCAGATCGGCGCCCCGCGCAAGGTGAAAGTCAGCGTGGCGGAGACCCAAGGCCCGATCGTCACGCTGCTAAGGTTGTACTCCCAGACCAGACGGTGCTCCAGGCTCGTCTCGGGTGTTTCCGTGGTCAGGGTGATGCTTCCTTCGTAGCTCGACTGATTGAACGTCCAATCGGCGCCATCGGCCACGCCGTCGAACGGCCCATACGTGCCGCCGTCCACCAAGGTTCCATCTTTCACGGGGTAGACGGTCGTCGCGGCCCAAACGGGCGACGCAGCTACCATCCACACGGCCCATGCTATCGTTACTAAGCCAGCTTTACCCACGCCATACTCCTCTGACACCTCGCCCATCGACCGGCCGGAAAGCCGGTCCCACATTCTGGCATTCCACGATTTTGGGATAGGCGGCAAGCGTTGTGCCACCTAACACCGATGTTTCAATGGTGTTCATCGGCGAAATGGGCCGCCACCGCAATCTCCTTACACTCCAGCCTCGCAGAAGCCGCTAGTCCGCAGGCCGTGATGTTGACTTCTCGAAAACAAGAAAACCTTCACCCCAAAATTATCGTATATGAGAACCGTGTGGGGGCCACGACCCGTGGCTCAATGCGTTCCCGAGAAGGCTGGGCGCCGGCCACGAACGGAGTCCAACGAACGCGCCGGGCGATGGCCCTCGTGACAATCCAGGCACTTCCCACGAGCGTCGGCGCCATGCTTCATGGATCGCGTAGCGGTTTTACCGTCACATGGGCTATCCGGCGGCCAGGGGCCACCATAGCGATGGCATTGATCGCATTCCAGGCTCCACGTCCACCAGCGGTACGGTTTGCCCCATTCCGGGGAACATTGCTCCAAATGGCAGGGAACTCCGGAGCATACCTTGGTTTGGGGATCATACGTCACTCCGGCCAAACTGTACGTGTCGTCGTCATACGCGACGGGATTGACGGGATCGAAAGCCACGTTTCTCACCCCGTTGACATGGTATGATTTGTCGGCAATCGGGGCGTCGTCGAAGTAGGTGATGTCCCAGGAATCTCGCGTCCAGGTCATCTCCGCCGTCACCGTCTGGTAATGGCATACCCGGCAAGTCAGCGGGTCAAACGACATATTCCACGCGTGGAGGTCCTCATAGCCCCAATCGTCGACCCAGCCGTGCGAATTGCCCACTCCGGCTTGTACAGCCGGATAGGAGGTCTGTGGGTTGTTGCGATGGCACCCGTTGCAGCCCACCGGCGCACCGCCCCAACTGACCGTTGCATAGACTTTGGACTCGGTGACCGTGTAGGGTTCGTAGGTCAGGTTACCGTTTGCATCGAGCAGCGCCCAGCCGTTCACCGGGTCCAGGAGCGGCGCCGAGATGGGGTCCGGCGAGGACCAGTCCGTCTTGCTATGACAGTAGATGTTTGAGCACGCGCCCAGGCTGTACGGGATCCCGTGGTCGTCCGTATACGTGGTGCCCCCCGGCGTGTAGCTGGCCGTCGACGGACTCAGGCTTTTTAGTGAGCCGGCCGGCGCGGCGGCGTTGTACAGCTCCACATCTACAGTACCGTTCCTGTGGAACGTCGATGACAGGGGATGGCAGCTCCCGCACACGAAGATGTAGGCCTCGGTGGTGGAAAGGTTGGCCGTCCCACCGTAGGAGGCCATGCTGACATCGCCCTCGAAATGCTTCAGGTGCGCGCCGGTTGTCGGTGGGGCGCCGTGGCATGAATCACAGGCGCCGCCCATGGGCATGAAACCCGCGTCGTGGGGGTGACAGGTGGTGCAATCCTGGCTGGCGTTGTGCGGAGCGCCGGTGCCGTCGTGTCGGTGGTAAGTGGTGGCGGTGTGGCAGACCTCGCAAATCCCGTCGATCGCCGGGGGCTCGCCGTCGGCGAAGCTGTTCGGACCCGTCTCGGCGGTGAAGACCACCGGCTTGTCCACTCCGAGCGTCCGGTTATAGACCGTCGCGCCCACCAGCGCGAGATTGAGGTTTGCGGGATCATGCACATCGTGACAGTCATTGCACGTGGGCTGCCAGCTTCCTCCGGGTGTGTGACCGATGTGCTCCGTGTGACATGACCGGCAGAGCGTGCCGTCATTCGGGCCGCGCAGGAGCATGCCGTCGCCGGCCCCGTCGTACGCCCCGCCCGAGTCGGCATCGTGCACCGCGTGGCAGGTCAGGCACTCCACCTTCCCGTCTTTCAACGGCGGCAACCCGTTCGACGACGCGTCGGGGAATTCGCCCACGTCCGAGGGGTAGGCGAAGCCCACCGCGTGCGAGCCGCCCTCACCCGGCCCCCGGTCTCGCGGCGCGTGACACTCTTTGCACATGGCGTCGCCCGTGTTGCTGACGCGCAGGAAGGGCACGCCCGCGTCGTTATTGTGTTGGTTGTGGCAGGTAGCGCACTTGAGGTTGCCGTCTGTGAGATAGGGTTGCATTCCTCCGCCGGGCCTGGGACCGACGGAGTCCGCCAGCGCGTTCACCGCCGGCACGCCCCAGGCATGGGAGGTACCACGACCGTCGGGCACCGCGGGATTCGTGCCATAGGGATCGGCTGCGTCCGCACTGCGGAACGCGGTGGGCAGCGCGTGGCCGCCCGTGGTGTGGCACGAGATGCACAAGTTGGTCTGCCCCTCGACCAGACCCAGGTGACCGCCGGGTTGAGCGTCAACACTGTGACACCGACCGCAAATCACGTCGGGCAGCATATGCGGCGGGTCGTAGGTGGTACGCAGGGACCCCTCCGGTCGCCGGCGATCCTCGCCCCCGTCCGGGTCCAGCGCTACGGCGGACCGACCGACCGACCCGAGCGTCAGATCATAGTCACTCAGGTTGTCCCCGGCGAAGCGCCGGCCGACCGTCTTCTCGAGCCGGACCTTGGGCGGAGCCGAGTAGAGCTCCACCGCGCCGGCGTTGCTGTTGGCCACCAGAATCCGTCCGGCGCCGTCGAAGACCACGGCGCACGGCGTGCGCAGGTCGCCGGGATCGAAACCGTACTCCAGGACCTTGCCTAACTCCAAGCCGGTCGGGCTGAACACTCGTAGCGTGCTCATCAGGCCGTCGGTGATGTAGATCTGGCTCTGGGCATCGACCGCCAAGCCCGCCGTACGGGGAAACCAGCCTTCGCTCCCGCCGCCCGGCGGATACTTGATCCGATAACCGAACTTGAACAGAAACAGGCCCGACGTGCTGAACACCTGCACGCGATAGTTGTCCTGGTCGGCCACCAGAAGGCGGCTGTTCGCCGAGTCTACCGCGATCGCGCTGGGGTACTTGAATTGGCTGGAAGCGCCGCCGCGGACGCCCAGCATCAAGGCGAGCGACTCGTCGTCGGCGAAGCCGTACACGCGGTCCCCCCCGCTGTCCACCACGTAAATCCGGCCGGTCGTGGGGTCCACCGCCAAGTCGGTCGGCTTCACGAACTGCACCATAGGGTTCCCGTCGCCCAGGAAACGCAGAAAGGTGAACGTGTTCTCGTACACGCCCACCTTCCCATCCTCTCGGCGGGAAACAAAGATGCGTCCGTCAGGATGCACCGCCACCCCCAACGGACCGGCCGGTTCGGACCAGGTGCCGAGATACGTGCCCGCCAGGTCGTAGCGCACGATGTTATCGGCCCTGGGGTCGGTCACCAGGATTTCCGTGTCCGTGACCGCCAGCCGGGCCGGGCTATCCACGTGCTCCGTCAGGCTTTCAAGGTGGGTTAGCGGACCAACTTGTCCGAGCGACAGCAGTCCGACCGCCAAAGGCATAGTGAGTGTCATGGTCGACGCACCTCCCTTCCTCAGATGGGCGCATACTTCAACCCCCGCCACAGGTGGGCATGGGAAACACCCCTGCACACGTCATGCCACCCACCGGGCAGGAACCCGCAGGCGATCGGCCGACACCGTCTTGTATCCTAAATGTCCAGCCCGACTGAGGTTGCTCACCGGCAAAGCGTACATCGGCTCGGCCCCTGCTCCGATTGGCGCCTTACGCGAAGTGACTCGGTGAGAAGGTGTTTCTCACCGGCGGGAATCAGCCTTCTCCGCCTCGGCGGCACGTGCAAAGATATCGGTCTCCACTCAACGCCTCAACCTACCGCTCACTGGGCCCAACCGCCGGTTCCGCGACAGCCGCCGCATTCGTCCACGGGTGGTGGCTGGGGCCACCCATTCCCGGGTCCGTGCGGAAAGAACCAAGTTCCCGGATCCGACGGATCGGCGTTAGAATGCCGCAGGATGTCGAGCACGCGACGTGTCGGATCGATGATCCGACCTATAGGCTGAATGACCGGCTGGAAAGCCGGTCCCACAACGTGCAGGGATGAAGGTTCGATGATCACGCATCAACGCGATTTGTCGATCGACTTTTGCGGCGTGCGGTTTCGTAACCCGTTTCTGCTCTCCGCCGCGCCGCCCACGGACGATTTGGAGATGGTGCGGGCGGCCTTCGAGGCCGGTTGGGCCGGGGCCGTGCTCAAGACCACCTCGGTCGAGTCCGAACCCGTCGATCTGGTCTATCCCATGATGAGCGCCGTGCACTATGACGGGGCCCGGATCATGGGACTCGGCAACATCGACCTGATCTCCGAGCACCACATCGACGTGGTCGAGCAGCGCGCCGCCACCCTCAAGTCCGAGTATCCCGACCGCGTGGTGGCTGCCAGTATCATGGGTTCCAAGAAGGAAGAATGGCAGGAACTGGTCCGCCGGCTGGAGGCCGCCGGCGTGGACTTCATCGAGTGCAGCTTCTCCTGCCCGCAGGGGAGCATGGGCGAGGAGCCCGGGGCCATGCTCGCCCAGAGCCTCGACGCCACTGAGCGGGTCGCCGGCTGGGTCAAGGCGGCGGCCCGCCGCTGCCCGGTGGTCATCAAAATCACCCCGCAGGTCACCAACATCGTCAAGGTCGCCGAGGCGGTGAAACGCGGCGGGGCCGATGCCATTTGCGCCGCCAACACCATCCCCTCATTGATGGGCGTCGATGTGGATACGTTCGTCCCCTACCCCAACGTCCAGGGTTACAGCACCTACAGCGGTCTGAGCGGGCCGGCCACCAAGCCCATCACCCTCCGCACCTTGGCGGAGATCAGCAAGCACGTGGATCTCCCCATCACCGCCACCGGCGGCCCCGTGACGTGGCGTGACGCCGTCGAGATGATGCTGGTCGGGGCCACCACCGTGCAGTTCTGCACCGCAGTCATGCACTACGGCTACGACATCATTGACGACCTGCAGGACGGGTTGGCCTTCTACCTCGAAGAGAAAGGCTTCACCGCACCGGCCGACCTGATCGGGCGGAGCCTGGACCGCATCGTCGGCCACGGCGAGCTGCGCCGCGACGTGAAGGTCGTGTCGTCGCTGATCGAGGACCGCTGCGTCAAGTGCGACCTGTGCTACATTGCTTGCCGCGACGGCGGGCACCAGGCCATCAAGCTGCGCAAGCCTGATCGTCTTCCTGAGATTGATCCCGAGAAATGCCCCGGGTGCCGCCTGTGCGTCACCGTCTGCCCCGCGGACGCGCTAGAGATGGTGAACGCGCCGGAGCGTACGTAGCGACCCCTGTCTGTGTCGACCGTTGATCGGTGGAGAACACAAAGGGGATGCAACGCCTTTTCGCTCAGCATCCGCTCGCCTCTGGGACGAATACTCCCCGGCGAAAACGAGCTGCGTCCCCTTCTTGCTTACGGTTTCTTCCCGCTCTCGGTGAGTAGCACGCTGTCCGGGTCGGCCTGCTTGGGATGGTACTTGGTGATGAGTTGCCGGACCTTGGGCTGGTCGGGTTTCAACTCCAGCGAGCGGTGCCAATATTCCAGGGCCTTGTCCCGAAGCTGGGTCTCACCCGGCGTTTCGAGGAACTTCAGCATGTTGATGGAGCCCAAAAAGGCGTACGAGTTGGGCAGGCGCGCGTTGTAGCTCAGGGCTTTGCGGTAGTTCTCCTCGGCCTTGGCGAAATCCTGCATGCGGAAGAAGCAGAAACCCAGACCCTCGTGGGCGGAGGGAAGCTGTGGATCCATCTCCACCGCTTGCTCGAGCGCCATCCGCGCCATCTTCAGCCGGTCCTGGTTGAGGTAGGTGTATCCCAGGTTGACCAGGATGGCCGGCTGATGGTTGTCCCGCTCCAAAGCCTCTTTATAAACGTGCACGGCTTCGTAGTATTTCTGCTGGGCGTCATACACGATGCCCAGGTTCACATAGGCGTGGGGACTGTCGGGGTCGATCTCCAGGGCCCGCTGATAGCGTTCGACGGCCTGGTTGAAATCGCCGACCTCCCAATAGCAAACGCCCAGGTTGAGCTGGGCGTTGAAATCGTCGGGCCGTAAGTCGCACGCGTGCAGATAGGCCTGGATCGCGTCCTGAATCCGCTTGGTGAAGTGATAGAGCTGGGCGAGGTGCAGCGAGTCCTCGAACGCGTCCGGCTGATAGCGCAAGGCGTTGGCGAAGCACTCGATCGCTCGGGCGTATTCGCCCATTCGCCGGTAGACCACCCCCATGTTGGAATGGGCGACGGCCAGCTCCGGCTCCATGGCCACCGCGGCCTCGAACTCGGCCAGCGCGTCTTCGAGTTGGTCCTGGTCGAGAAGTTGCCGGCCGCGGTCGCACTTGGCCTCCGCTTGCATGCGGCGAATCTGGGCGCAACCCGCGCCACCGACCAACAGGGCGGCCAGAACTGCTACCGTGGCCGAGGGGTGCCGGGCCAACATATTGGACTCCTCGCCTCTGGAACCTGCATCGGGCCGACCAGGGCAGGCAGCTTGAGAAAAACCCTCACCAGCGCGGCGGATGGTATACCGGCAGAAGGCGGTGATATCAAGATGGGCGATTTCAATGCTGGCAGGCGGGTTGCTTTCTGAGTCTGTGGCCATACTATCCTGGCGGGCCTAAGCCGAGTTCCGTCCCGGTGCGAGTTCAAGCCATGGCGCCTCCGCGAGCATTGCTGGCCATCCCGGTGTTTAACGAGGACCGATATGTATCCCGCGTGTTGCGCCGGGTCCGGGCCTACATTTCCGACATTCTGGTGATCAATGACGGTTCCACGGACCGGACGGCCGAGGTCTTGGCCGGGGAGCACGACCTGTACGTGATCGAACACCCGGAGAACCGCGGCTACGGGAAATCCCTGGCGGAAACTTTTGCTTTTGGCCTGCGTCACGAATACGAGTGGTTGATCACCATGGACTGCGACGAGCAACACGAGCCCGCGGCCATCCCGGATTTCCTCGCCGCTGCAAGAAGAGACGAGGCCGACGTCATCAGCGGATCGCGCTATCTCAAGAGGTTCGGGCAAAACAGCACGCCGCCGGCGGACCGCCGGGCCATCAACTGCTTGATTACCGGGCTGCTGAACGAGCGGCTGGGGCTGGGGATCACCGACGCTTTTTGCGGGTTCAAGGCCTACCGGGTGGCCGCTCTCTCATCATTCAACATCACGGTGCCGGGTTATGCCATGCCGCTCCAGTTGTGGGTACAGGCGGCCCGCGCGGGTTTGCGGATCGTGGAGTTGCCGGTGCGGCTGATCTACCGCGACCCGAACCGCCACTTCGGCGGCCTGCTGGACGATCCCCAAGCGCGGCTCAAGCACTACCTGGAAATGCTGAACCTGGAACTGTCCGCCCAGCAAACTGGCGAGCATGCCGCCTCCCCATCACCGGTACCCACCTACATCGGTTGCTCACGCTAAATGCTTCACGGCACGATGAAGGCGTCGGGCTGCACACGCTGCACGGCGGACAGGGCCTGCCGGGCGGCCGCGTAGGTGCGATAGCGCCCCACGCGCACCATATAGCGCTTGGTCGAGACGGAGGTATCCGGGATGGCGATGGCGTCGATGCCCTGGTCTTTCAGCGTCTTGGCCTGCGCATGCGCCCGGGCGATGCTCTCGAACACACCGCACTGGATGGCAAAGTAATCATTCGACCACTCGGTTTTCCGCCGGGCCTTGACCGCGAACTCGCTCTGCGGGAAGTCCGTCGCCACCTCGGCCAGCACCAGACGCGCTTCGGTGGTACGCCCGGTACGTTGCAGGGCGATGCCGTACTGGTACCCGACACGATCTTTGGGCGGGCGGTCCGGCAGACCGTCGTAGGCCTCTGCGTAGTACGCGGCGGCCCGGTTGTACCGCTCTTGGTCGAACTCCAGGTTGCCCAGTTGAGTATGGATCCGGTCGATCAGTTCGTCCCGTCGGGCACGGGTCAGCGCCGCGTCCAAATCCGCCCGGGCCTCTGCGGCCCGCTGGGTCCGGAGACGGCACAACGCCCGAACATACAACGCTTCGGCGATGTCCGGATTCTCGGGATGGGCCTCGATCACCGGAGACAGCAACTCCTCCGCCGCCCGATAGCGCTGCGCGCGATACGCCTGATCCGCCTCCTCGATCTGCCGAAGCGCCGGAGCGGGCAGGGCGGCACAACCCCCCAGGCCGCCCGACAGCAGCAAGAGCGCCGCCGCAGCAGGTGCGTAGCGTAGACTTCGCACGGGCAACCTCCTCTTCGCCAGTCCGGGGCCTATTATGAGCGGATTGGTCCGAATCGACAAACCGCCCACGTCCGGTCAAGATTCCGCTGACGAGGGGGGCATGCCCAAGACCGTCGAACACGGGCGCGGGCCTGTCGAACCGATACGGAGCAGTCTATGTCCCGAAGGCCCCGAAACATCAGAAGGAATGGAAAGTGGAAAATGACAAATGAGCAGAGCACGCCGAAGCTCGATTCTCCATTCTCCATTCTCCATTCTCCATTCTTGCTGTGCCTTGCCGGCCTGCTGCTGACCGGTTGCCAACCCGCCGCCCAAGAACGGTTCGCCCGTACCGTGGTGCTGATCTCGCTCGACGGGGCCACACCAGCAGGGATCGCCCAAGCGACCACACCCCATCTCCACGAGTTACTCGCCCAGGGCGTGCAGTCCCGGGACGCGCGCACCGTCTACCCCTGCAAGACCCTGCCCTGCCATACCTCGATGTTGACCGGCGTGGAACAGGCCAAACACGGCGTCGTCCAGAACGATTTTGCCGATCCCCTACCGGTGCCGGCGGTGCCTTCGGTCTTTGATCGCTTGGATGACGCCGGTCTGGACGGATTGATGATCGTCGGCAAATACAAGCTGCTGACGCTACGTTCCGGCCACTATGCCCCGCTGGACCGGGTGGGCGTTGTCCTCAACCGGGAAACGAGGCACCATGTCCCCGACTTCATCTTCATCCACAGCGCGGAACCGGACGTGACCGGCGACGCCGAAGGTTGGATGTCGCCCGCCTATCTCCGCGCCCTGGAGCGTGCCGACGAGATGGTGGGCGAGGCGGTAGCCTGGGTCCGCGCACGGGGGCTCTGGGACCAGACGCTCATCATCGTTTCCGCGGACCACGGCGGCCATGAAAAGAGCCACAAGGGCGACCACCCCGACGACCTCGTCGTACCCTGGATCGCAAGCGGCGGCGCGGTCCGGTGCCGGGCGCTGCCTGATGGGCTGCGGGTGACCGACATCGCCCCGACCGTGCTCTACGCCCTCGGCCTGCCCATGCCGGACAACCTGGATGGCGCTCCGGCCACTGCGCTCTTCGTAGCCCCCGCACGCCAAGGAGCGGCCAGCATTTCCGCCGGCCGATCTCAGCGCGCTAGGGCGGTATCGCCGTAGACCGCCAAACGCGCCTCGTGCCAGAGCCGAATGCGCTTCCGGCGGCGTGCGCCGCTCCACCGGGGTGACGCGCGCCTTAGCAGCCCGTGGCAAAAGTTATGGCACAGGCTTCCAGCCTGTGTTTCCACGGGCAAGATGCCCGTGCCACACCGCTCTTGGCCACTTTCACCACAGGCTGTTAGGGACGTTCGGCGCTTTATCTATTGGCATATCTGGCTATGGGCAAATCGGCGCTGGCTGCGCGAGACTCCACGGATTAGCGTTCGCTCCGGAATGGCACGGTCCGCTTAGGTAGGTTACACTTCCACGCCGGGTACGTGCTTAGCGGGGTAGAGGCCGGCGGGGAGGCAGGCCGCTACCTGTGCTGCCCGCAGAGCGATTGTACGAGAATCACTAAACACGTACCGCGCCGACGGCGTGGTCGCCGCAGCGCCGAGGGTGTCGCATGGAAGTGTGCGGAGTTGATCCCGGACTGAACGTCAGCGGTTACGCCGTCGTGCGCGCCGGGGGGAACGGCATACAGATCATCGACGCCGGTGTGTGCCGTACCTCCGCCCGTGAGCCCCTGGAAACCCGCCTGGCCCGTATTGAGTCCGACTTTGCCGAGTTGTTTGCCCAGCACGCTCCCGCCGTGGTCGCGGTGGAGAAACTCTATGCGCACTACAAGCACCCGCGTACGGCGGTGATGATGGGGCACGTGCGCGGCGTGATTCTGGCCGCTGCCGCCCGGCACGGCATCGCCGTCCGCGGCTATGCTGCGACCCAGGTCAAGCGTTTCCTCACCGGCAACGGCCGGGCGAGCAAAAGGCAGATGCAAGAGGCCGTGATGCGGGAGTTGAATCTGCGGGCGCTGCCGGAGCCGCCCGACGTCGCCGATGCCCTGGCGGTGGCCCTGTGCTGTGCCGGCGATCGTACCAAGAAACTGGAGGCGACGGCTGCGTCATGATCGTGCGCCTGACCGGCACGCTGGCGGACGTGTACGAAGACCACGTGGTGCTCGAGCGCGACGGCATCGCCCGCGAGGTACTGGTTCCGCGTTATGCCCTGGGCGAACTGGCCGCCTGCCGCGGACGGGAAATCACCCTGCACACCCTTGAGTATCTCGAAGGTAACGCGGCCTCGGGCAACCTCGTGCCCCGCTTGATCGGCTTCGTCTACCCCGATGACAAGCGTTTTTTCAGCCGCTTCATCTCCGTGAAGGGTATCGGGGTACGCAAGGCGCTCAAAGCCCTTGCCGAGCCGGTGGCCAGACTGGCGACCTGGATCAAGAGCGGCGACGCGAAGGCGCTGGCCCGTCTGCCCGGCATCGGTTCCCGGGCGGCCCAAGTCATCGTGGCGGAGCTGCAAGGTAAAATCGAGGAGTTCGCGTTCGGAGGCGCAGCGACGCCGGCCGCCGAGCTGGCGGGCTGGACCCAGGAACAGAAAGACGCCCTGGAAGTGCTGGTGGCTTGGGGCGACCCGCGGCCGGAGGCGGAGCGCTGGCTGCAGCGTGCCGCCCAGTTGCACCCGGACATAGCGAGCACTGACGGATGGGTCCGCGCCGCCTATCGGATCAAGACCGGGGCGGAAGCCTGATCGTTCAAAGTTCAAAGTTCCGAGTTCAGAGTTCCGCATTTGCAAAGGTGAATCGGGGTGTCGAACTCGAAACTTGGAACTTGCAACCTGCAGTCCCGTTACCGAATCCCCTCGGTGAGCTCCTCCACGAATTTCTCGATCCGTTCCACGATGGTCGAACGCGGCTTGCCCGCTTCAAGTGACTCGGTGATCCGGCGGACGATCGCGCTGCCGATAATGGCCCCGTCGGCCAGCGCGCAAACCTGCCGGACCTGAGCGGCATTACTGATGCCAAAGCCCACGCAGACCGGTTGGTGGGCGACGGCCCGCAGGTGCGTCACGCGGGTTCGCAAATCGTCAGGCAGTTGGTCCCTCTCGCCGGTCGGTCCGCGCCCGGCCACCAGATAGACGAACCCGCCCGAGCGCCGCGCGATCTCCTCGGCGCGGCACGGCGGCGTGGTCGGTGCGACGAGCAGCACATGGCGAAGCCCGTGCCCACCGGCGGCATCGGTCACTTCCGCCGCTTCCTCGTAGGGCACGTCAGGCACGATGAGACCGTCGAAGCCGGATTCGGCCGCCTGCCGCGCGAAAGCTGCGACGCCCATCCGCCGCACGATGGAAAAGGAGACCATCGCGATCAGGGCCACCTCCACCTGAGCTCGGACCGACGCCACCAGGTCGAAGAGTTCGCGGACCTTCAAGCCCCCGGCCCGCGCGCGGTTGAACGAATCCTGGATGACCGGCCCATCGGCGATGGAGTCGGAGTAGGGGAACCCAATCTCAACGGCCGCGATCTCCTCGCGGTCAAACCGGCGGATCCACTCGGCCGTCGCGGCGAGATCAGGATAGCCGCCGGTCAAGTACGGCAGTAGGGCGCCGTGTCGGCCCGTCGCGGCGGCCGCCAAACGCCGGTCGATGCGATTGGCTTGGTCTGGATGGCTAATCATGGGTGCAGACTATATCCGCGCCGCCCCGGAAAATCCTCTGTCCACCGCGTCAATAGTCCGTCCCCACAGCCCGCCTCGTTACGCTGTGAATGGCAACGGCTACGTGCAGAACCGTATTGGGTCAGGAATCTTTCTCCGTCGGGGGGAAGTTATGGTGTGCGACTCCCAGACCCGGCGGAAAGAGATTCCTGATCCCTTTTGTCCAGACGCCGGATGATCTCGGCGGCACATCTCTCGATGGCCGCGAAGTTGCGGGCCGACATGTCCTCCGGGCGAAACAGGGCCTCGACGAACCCGACACCGGCCGCCCCCGCCCGCAGGATCTCGGTGAAGTTTTCCACGGTCACGCCGTTCGTCGGGAAGATGCGTAAGTAGGGCAGTGGGCCGAGGACCGAGGCCACGTAATCGGCCACGTTCGCGGGGGCTGGAAACAGCTTCACGAAGTCCGCCCCACAGCGATGCGCGGTGATCATCTCCGTGGGGGTGAAGGTGCCGGGGATGCTCACCACGTCCAACTCCCGCGTCCGGGCGATGACTTCGGGGTCGCAGACCGGCGACACCACAAACTGGGCTCCGGCCTCCACCGCCGCGTGGGCCTGCGCGGGTGACATCACGGTCCCGGCCCCGACGAGCAAGGCGTCGTCCTTCCTGAAGTCCGCGATCAGGCGGAGGGCGTTCGGCGTGGTGAGCGTAAACTCGACCATGCGGAAGCCGCCGGTGACGGCGGCTTTCATGGCGTCCGAGGCCAGCCGCTCATCGTCGGTGCGGATAATGGCACTGACCCGGCGTCGTAGGATCTCGTCAATCACTTCCGTTTTACTGTCGGCGGGCATGCGCTTGTCTCCTGCACGTGGTCAAATCCGATGGCACACTTGTGTGCTTAGAGCGTCTAACAAGAAGATGTGGGACCGGCTTTCCAGCCGGTCAGCAACAGGCTAGAAAGCCTGTCCCACAGGTCCATTCTGTTAGAAGCTCTTAGTCGCGCTGTTCGCAGCTTATCCGAGACCCGACCATACGGGAGGGCAAGCGTGTGATCTGTTTCGCCGGCTCCCTTACGGTCGCGGCTCGGCGACCATCTGAGCCATCCATTCCGACCTGACAGTATATCGCATCGTGAACATCAGGCGGAGCGAAAAGAACGGTTTCTGGGCCTCCGCGGTTCGGCCGCCATCAGGGCCCCTGGAAAGGTCGGCCATCAACCCGATCCGGGTCACCACCTCGTCCATGATTTCCGGGGCGGTCACGTCCCGGCTGAGCGTCTCCCGAGACGGCAGGAGCCAGTACCAAGGCGGTCTGCCAAGACAGACCCCCCAGCCCGAGGGCGGGCTCTGGTCCCCCATTAAGAGACCGGGTACGCGGACCTGCCTTCCTGGTTACCGGGATGGCCGGCGTCATGCTGAACCATGTTTCACGTGGAACACGGTGGTCGGTCGGAGTGGGGGCGCTCGACACGCGTTTTGACAGAGAAGCATTTTTCTCTAGGAAATCGTCACTTTGTGCTGGATTATTTGCCCGAGAGCGGATACAAAGTCTCATAATGATTCTACGCCTCCGCCGTGTCGGGGTGGGGTTCTTTGTGCGTAGACAGGAGTAAACGCCATGGCAAAGAAGAAGAAGAAAGGTATGAAGAACGGAGCGAGCAAGAAAAAAGGCGCGGTGAAGAAGACGGCGAAGAAGAAGGTCGCCAAGAAGGCCAAGGCCCCCAAGAAGAAAGTCGCCCCAAAGGCCAAGGCCCCTAAGAAGAAAGTCGCCCCAACGGTCAAGGCCCCCAAGAAGAAACGCAAGCCCAATCCGGCTTTCATGAAGCCGTTCATGCCCTCGCCGGAATTGGCCGCGGTCGTCGGTGACAAGCCGTTGCCACGACCACAGATCACCAAGAAGCTGTGGGCCTACATTAAGGCGAATAACCTGCAGGACACCTTCAACCGCCGCATGATCAACGCGGATTCGAAGCTCCAGGTGGTCTTCGGCGGCAAGCCGCAGGTGAGCATGTTTGAGATGACCGCACTGGTCTCCAAGCACTTGTCGTAGTTCAGCCGACACCTGAACGACACCGGGCTTCGGACCGTCGCGTGACGGGTCGAAGCCCGCTTCTTGCGCTTCGCATCCGGCGCCGGTGGCTTTATGATGCTCGCATGAAGACACCGTCTTCAACCGAGGTCAGGGTTTGTCCGCAGGTCGTGTTGGATCTCGTGGCCCGTTTTCGCGAACACCGCGAGGATTATCAACGCCAGGCTTACAACGAAGCGCAAGTCCGGCGCGAATTCATCGACCCATTCTTTAAGGCCCTGGGCTGGGACGTGTTCAACGAGGGCGGCCTGGCGGAGGCCTACAAGGACGTTATCCACGAAGACGCGATCAAGGTGGGCGGATCCACCAAGGCCCCCGATTATTGTTTCCGCATCGGCGGCGTGAGGAAGTTTTTCGTCGAGGCCAAGAAGCCCGCCGTCGGGGTGAAGGACGACCCCGGCCCGGCCTATCAACTCCGTCGCTACGCTTGGACGAACAAGCTGCCCCTCTCGATCATCACCGATTTCGAGGAGTTCGCGGTCTATGACTGCCGCCTGCGACCCCGGCCCACCGACAAGACCACCACCGCCCGCGTGCTCTACCTGACTTTTGAGGAATATGCGGAGCGCTGGGGCAAAATCGCCTCGATCTTCTCCAAAGAGGCCGTCCTCAAAGGGTCGTTCGACAAGTATGCCGAATCCAACCGGCGCAAACGCGGGACGGCCGAAGTCGATGCCGAGTTCCTCAGGGAGATCGAAGGCTGGCGCGAGGCGCTGGCCCGCAACATCGCGCTACGCAACCCCCACCTCTCCGTACGCGAGTTGAATTATGCGGTCGGCAAGATCATCGACCGGATCATTTTCCTGCGCATGTGCGAGGACCGCGGCGTGGAGACCTACGCCCAGCTCCGTGTGCTGCTCAACGGCACCGCGGTCTACCAGCGGCTGGTGGAGATGTTCTACCGGGCGGATGAGCGGTACAACTCCGGGCTGTTCCACTTTGCGGTCGAGAAAGATCGCCCCGAGCCGCCCGATCAACTGACGCCCCAGCTCGAGATCGACGACAAGGTACTCAAAGACATCATCGGCACGCTCTATTACCCGGAGTGCCCTTACGAGTTCTCGGTGTTTCCCACGGAAATCCTGGGCCAGGTCTACGAGCAATTCCTGGGCAAGGTCATCCGGCTGACCAAGGGGCACCGCGCCCAGGTGGAGGACAAGCCCGAGGTCCGCAAGGCCGGCGGCGTTTATTACACCCCGGCGTACATCGTGGACTACATCGTCAAGCACACCGTCGGGAAACTGCTGGAGGGCAAGACCCCCGCCGATGTTGGTCCCGACCCGGAGAAACCGCGGCGCCGCTCTCCGAACCGCGCCCGTGAGGAAGCGGCCTCTTCGGTCCCCCGCGACCGTGAGGAAGCGGCCAGGATGTCGGCCCGGAAGCCGCTCCCTGACGGTCGCGGTTCAGAAGGGAGGCCGCTCCCTCACGGTCGCGGTTCGGATACGGGCGGGCGTCCCCTCCGCATCCTCGATCCCGCCTGCGGTAGCGGCTCGTTCCTGCTCGGGGCCTATCAGTACCTGCTCGACTGGCACCGCGACTGGTACGTCAACGACGGGCCGGAAAAGCACCGCGACCGCATCTACCAGGGCGCCGGCGGCCAATGGCGCCTGACCATCGCGGAGAAGAAGCGCATCCTGCTGAACAACATCTACGGCGTGGACATCGACCCGCAGGCCGTCGAGGTCACCAAGCTCTCCCTGCTGCTGCGGGTGCTGGAGGGCGAGACCCAGGAGAGCCTGGAGAACCAATTGCGCCTGTTCCACGAGCGGGCGTTGCCCGACCTGGGCGCCAACATCAAGTGCGGCAACAGCCTGATCGGCCCGGACTTCTACGACGGCCAGCAGATGAGCCTTTTCGATGAGGAGGAGCGCTACCGCATCAACGCCTTCGACTGGCACGCCGAGTTCCCGGAGGTATTCGTTCCGAACCGCGACCGTAAGGGAGCGGCCTCTTCTTCGAACCGCGCCCGTCAGGGAGCGGCCCAGAAGCAGAACCGCGCCCGTAAGGAAGCGGCCCGCCCGCCGCAGGCGGACGAGGGAGCGGTCGGCTTTCAGCCCGTGCCCACCCCGGACGCCACCCTGCCGCTCCCTGACGGTCGCGGTTCGGATAGCGTTGCCGCCGACTCTGGCTTCGACGCGGTGATCGGCAATCCACCGTACCTCTTCATAACCGAGGTGCCGACGACCCAGCGGGCGTACTTTCAGGAAAGGTACCGGGGGGTCGACTACCGTTTCGACTTGTACGGCGCATTCGTCGAACGAGCAGCGACGAAGTGGCTCAGAACAGGGGGCACGTTTGGCTTCATCATCCCCCACACGCTGCTCAGCAACGACTCATTCCGCGCACTTCGCGAGCTCCTCTCTTGCGGCGCGAGGCTGTACGAAGTTATCGACCTCGGACCGGGCGTATTCCAGAACGCCAAGAACGAAACGATGCTCCTGTTCTTCCAAGGGGGTAAACCGAGCTCTGGCACCCGCGTCGCGGTCGTTCGCACGACAGCGAAGCTGTTCCCTCAGCCGATAGAGCGTTTTGAAGCCGTACAGTCGGAATGGGCGCGCCCTGCCGGTGACCCCTGGCTCGTCCGCGGGTCCGCCGGTATTTCGCGAGCGATCGCGAGAATGAACGAAGCCGGGCAAACGCTGGGTGATCTCTGCACGATCAATCAGGGTCTACGAACGGGAAACAACGAGGAGTATCTCGCTCCTCAACCACGCGGGCCAGCCTGGGAACCTGCCGCTGGTGGAAAGCACGTAGGGCGGTACGAGCCGATCCAGCCCAGCATCTACGTGCTCTACGAACCGTCGCTACTGGACGCCCCCAGAAGACGGGAGATATTCAGTTCCGCTGAGAAGCTGGTCGTGCAGGAGGTACGGAATATCGCGCTGGTGCGCCGGATTGTGGCAACGTACGACAGTCGACAGGTCTTCTGCCTCCAATCTACGAACGTGATCAACCGGAAGTCGGATTGCCGGCACAGTCTCCTCTTCCTCCTCGGGCTACTGAACAGCACCGCAGTCAACACGTTCTTCCGGTTGTCGTTCCCGGGGAACAATCACATTCCCTCCAACCAACTCGCACGCATACCGATCCCCGACCCATCGCGGCAAGTCCACGACCGCCTGGTCGCCCTCGTCCAGCAGATGCTCGACCTGCACAAGTCCCTGGCGGCGGCGAAGACGCCAGACGCCAAGACCGCTCTCCAGCGTCAGATCGACGCCACGGACCGCCAGATCGACCACTTCGTGTACGAGTTGTACGGTTTGACCAACGACGAGATCAACATCGTCGAGGAGGCGACCAGTGAATAATGGCTTGACCATGTTTCAATGCTGGGTAATGACCATAAGCGCGGGCAGCCTCTTTGTGTCTGTGATCGCGCTGATTATTTCCTGGGTGAACGCCAGACGTACGAACGTCTCAGTGCTCCGGATTGTCGATGCACAAGGGTACATTCGCTGTTCTCCCGGCTCTATGAACGATTCGTATCGTTTTGCCGTGTCCGTCAAGAATCTCGGACTGCCACTTCCGGACGCAAGCGTTTCGCTCCGCTGCGTCGCGACGGACGGGTCCGGCACGACAATAATCCGGATGGCTCGCTACTCAATGGAAAACGAGCAAGCGATCGCAGGCAGCGCAGAATTGTGCAAGGGAATGGTCGCCAGGTTCGAAGTGCGGTGCGAAGATTCCCGGTTATTCGGAAGTAGAATCGTGGCACCGATCAAGAAGGACTGGTACGTTGACGTGTATTCGTCCGGATACCGAGTGCAGTCGTTTAGAATTGGTGGATGGCGTGACAGATTCGCGCGACGCTGGAACGGGGTAGCCTGGAAGATAAATCAGCGATTCGATAAGACAATCACAACGCATGATGGAGAGTCACGATTTAGGCGCGGTGCCGTCGTGCCGTTGTTTCGTGATCTTGAGTGGCCCTTGGGTTGTTTCCTCGGAGCGTTCCGGCCGACTGAGAAACCTGACGATCTCGGACTGGCACCAGAAAGTGGCGGCGGTGAGGGCGCCGCACGACCAGGAGTATCTCCAGCGGCGGACCAACGCGAAGGACCGGCAGATCGACCGGCTGGTGTATGAGCTTTACGGCCTGACCGACGACGAAATCCGTATCGTCGAGGAGGCGACGCGATGACCCCCATTCCGAACCGCGCCCGTCAGGAAGCGGCCTCTTCTCCGAACCGCGACCGTAAGGGAGCAGCCCATAGGTCGGGTACGCCGGTGCCGCAAGGCGGCACCGGGCCGCTCGCTCACGCTCGCCGTTCTGATCGGGCACGCACTCGCCAGCCGAACCGCGCCCGTCAGGAAGCGGCCTCTGCTCGGCACCGCGACCGTCAGGGAGCGGCGCCTTTCTACTGTACCGACCGACCGCTGGCCTACTTGATCACCTTCCCGACCTATGGCACCTGGCTCCACGGCGATGAGCGCGGGTCGGTGGACCGCGATCACAACATCCCGGGCACGCCCTTGCTAGACCCCGCCCCTGCGCGACAGCGTTGTGAAGTCGAGCGTCTGCAATATGCCCCTGTAGTGCTGGACACCCCCCGGCGTCATGTCGTGCATCAAGCGATTGTCGATGTTGCCCAGCACCCGGGCTGGACATTGCACGCCCTCAATGTGCGGACCAACCACGTCCATGTCGTCGTCAGCGCCGATCAGACGCCAGAGCGGGTGATGAACGCCTTCAAGTCCTGGGCCACCCGCCGGATGGTCGAGGCGGGGGTTCTCCCGGCCGGGCAGAAGGCGTGGGCGCGACATGGCAGCACCGGCTACCTCTGGAAACCGGATCAGGTTGAAGCGGCCTGTGCCTACGTTGTTGAGGGGCAAGGCGCAGACTTGCCGATGGACTGCGGAGGGCCGCGGAGCTCAGACGATGCGGCACGGGGGGCCGCTCCTTAACAGTAGCGGTTCGGAGCACATGGCCGCGTCCTGACGGGCGCGGTTCGGAGAAGAGGCCGCTTCCTGACGGGCGCGGTTCGGAGAAGAGCCCGCTCCCTCACGGTCGCGGTTCGGTCACGGGACGCCGGGCGCTTCTCGGTGCGCTGCCGCCCCCGCGTGCGGGTATAATGCGCTTGACGCCCGCGACGTTCGTACGGGGCGCGGAACTTGAACGGCTGGGCCTCAAACCTGCCGACGCGCTGCACGTGGCCGCCGCGGAAGCGCTGGGTGTCGATGTGCTTTTGTCCTGCGATGACCGGTCGTGTCGGTTGGCGGCGCGACGGCGGAAGCAACTTGCCGTGCGCGTGGCCAATCCGCTCGCGTGGCTCAAGAAGCAAGCCGATGCATTGGACGCTTGATCGAATTCGTCGGGAAGGGCTGGCCGTGCTGCGCCGGCGCCTCGGCCGGGCGGGCATGGTCCGCTTCCTACAGCAGTTCGAGACCGGTTCCGGCGATTACGCCCGGCAGCGCCATGACTGGGTCGACCAAACCTCGCTGTCCGACCTGAGGGCGCTGGCGTCAAAACGGCGGAAGCAGCGACGGAGCGCCGACTGAGAGGGCATAACGGCGGGGTACTTCTCATAATGCTCGTCCGTTCCTTCTGAGGGAGTCTGGTCATGACGCTCACTTATGATCTTCGGCACAACATCGCGTACATCCGCCTGCGCGAGAGCGTGGAACAGGTCGAGACCATCCGGGTGAGCGATGAAATGAACGTGGACCTCGCCCCGGACGGCACGATCTACGGGATCGAGCTCCTCAACGCCAACCAGCAGTTAGGCAGCGGCGAGCTCCTCGTCCTCAACGAGACCTCCGGCGCACGCTCCAGCGTCAAGCTTCCTATCTAACCGGGAGGCGGACCAGCTCGTTTACGAGCTCTACGGCCTGACGGACGACGAAATCCGCATCGACGAGGAGGCGACGCGATGACGACGATTCCGAACCGCGACCGTGAGGGAGCGGCCTCTGCTCCGAACCGCGCTCGTAAGGGAGCGGCCCATATGTTGGGTACGCCGGTGCCACCGGCGTCTGCACCTCGCCGATCAACTGCTTGCTGGTCTCGTCGAGGCACACCACGGGACGCTTGGGATCATACGGACGCTTGTACACTTCCAGCACGTCTTCCATCTTCCAGACGAATTCGGCATTGGCCTTCGGCGGAATGCACCACCGTTTGTTCAGCCAAGGCTTAAGTTCGTTTTTTTAAGCGTCCGACGTACCGTCTGGTACGACAACTGCTCGACGTGCTCCAAGGCCACCATACGGTCGGCTAACAATCGCAAAGTCCAACGGTTACGACCTTCCGGACTCTGGGAGCACGCCAACGCAATCAAGTGCGCTTCGCCGTCTCCGTCGAGCTTGCGATGGTACTGCCGACGTGGCTGGCGACGTTCCAATGCCGCATCCAGGCCTTCTTCTACAAACTGTTTCCGTACCCGCTCGACGGTCGCACGTCCGACCTCCAGCCCCTCGGCGATGACTGCATCGTTCCAGTCCGGCCCGCCGGGG
>JAZDKM010000030.1:0-10862 GCA_043803085.1 Planctomycetota bacterium | reverse complement strand
CAAGGCTTGGAAGGCGAACGATTCTTGGGTACACTCTGTTTCCATACAGGCTGCTCCTCCATAAACGGTAAGCCCTTGAAACTACAGGTGTTATCGCACAGAGGGCAGCCTGTTTCTATCCCCTCGGTGAGAAATGCGGGCTACGGTGTGGCCCGCGCCGCCAGCGGTACCACCTCCGGCGTGTACGGATACAGCAACAGCACCGCCGGCGCCGGTGTCAGGGGGCTGGCGATCGCCGAGAGCGGGACTACCCGCGGTGTGTACGGCGAGAGCAGCAGCACGTCTGGGCTTGGCGTCTTCGGCGCGGCCCCCGCCACCACCGGAACCACCTACGGCGTCTTGGGGCAGAGCGGCAGCACGTCCGGGACCGGCGTCAAGGGCAGGGCCAGCGCCTCCAGCGGCACCACCTACGGCGTGTACGGCGAGAGCGTCAGCACGTCCGGGCGCGGCGTCCACGGCAGCGGGTCTTACGGTGGTGAGTTCGAGAGCACCAGCACATCCGGGCGCGGCGTCTACGGCTTGGCCGCCGCCGCCACTGGCGAAACCTATGGCGGCTACTTCACGAGCCAGAGCACGTCCGGGCACGGCGTCCTCGGTTCAGCCGCCGCCGCGACCGGCACTACCTACGGCGTGCACGGCGATAGCAACAGCACGTCCGGGACCGGTGTCCTCGGCGCGGCCTACGCCACCAGCGGCACTACCTACGGCGGTTGGTTCGAGAGCAACAGCACCAACGGGCGCGGCGTTTACGGGATTGCCGGCGCAGCCAGCGGCAGCACCTACGGCGGTGAGTTCCGTAGCAGTAGCACGTCCGGGCGCGGGGTCTACGGCTTTGCCACCGCAGGCACCGGCACCACCTACGGCGGTCGTTTCGAGAGCAACAGCACATCCGGGCGGGGCGTCTTCGGCTTGGCCACCGCTGCCAGCGGGACCACTTACGGAGTCATGGGGCAGAGCAACAGCGTGGACGGAATCGGTGGGGTTTTCCTATCACCCGGCGTCGGGCTCCGTGTGGATAGCACGGGGAATGACGCTATCGTCGCCACCACCGACGAGCCCGGGTGTTCGGGGGTATCCGCCTTCAACACCGCGGCCAGCGGCAGGACCTACGGCGTATACGGCAGCAGCAACAGCACATCCGGGCGCGGCGTTTACGGGATTGCCATCGCGGGCAGCGGTGCTACTTACGGCGTGTATGGCGAGAGCGCCAGCAACACCGGGCAGGGCGTCTTCGGCTTGGCCACCGCCGCCACGGGGAACGCCTATGGTGTATATGGCAGCAGCGACAGCACAGACGGGGGGTTGGCGTCGTAGGCCTTGCCGCCGCCGACAGCGGCTTCACCTGCGGCGTGCAGGGCCAGAGCAACAGTACGTCCGGGCGCGGAGTCTGGAGCTTGGCCACCGCCGCTACTGGCTTCACCTACGGCGTGTGGGGCGAGAGCGATAGCACGTCCGGGAGGGGCGTCTACGGGAGGGCAAACGCCACGACCGGCACTATTTACGGCGTGTACGGCTACGCGAGCACCGCCGCCGGCGGGTATGCCGTCTACGCTAGCGGCGACATGGGCGCCAGCGGAACCAAGCCGTTCCGCATCGACCACCCCGACGATCCGGCGAACAAGTATCTCCTGCACTACGCCGCCGAAAGCCCGGAGGTCATCAACTTCTATTCGGGCAAGGTGACGCTCGACGCGGCTGGCGAGGCCGTGGTCGAACTGCCGCACTACTTCGCCAAGATCAACAGGGATCCGCGCTACACGCTCACCGCCGTGGGCGCCCCCATGCCCATGCTGCACGTGGCCGAGGAGATCGACGAGGCCGCCCTGAACGCCGGGGCAACGGCCGGGGCGGGTGTGGCCGCGCCCATCTGCACCTTTCGCATCGCGGGCGGCGCGCCCGGGGCGAAGGTCTCTTGGGAGGTCAAGGCGGTGCGCAACGACCTGTGGGTCCGGAACCGCGCCGTGCCCATGGAGGTAACGTCAAACGGGCTGTCGATCCAGGCGCAGGCCATGCCCGTGGAGGTCGAAAAGCGGGGCGTCGAAAAGGGCACCTACCAGCACCCCGAGTTCTACGGCCAGCCGCCGGAGAAGGGAATGAACTACGACGCCGAGCGTGAGCGTCCGTCGCCCGCGCCCTCGCCCGACGCAACGCCGGATTGACACGTTGATTTCGCTTTGAGCGGGTGCAGGCCATGTTCAACGGGCATCAGGCCGCGCGTCGTTGGTACGCGGTTTCAACGCTCCGGGCACAAGCAGCTCCAACGCCCTTGAGCGTTGGAGCGACCGTTAGGGCGTGAAGGCCGGGACGGGTGATCCTGTGAAAAGAACAACGTTATCTCGTGTTGCCCAAGATCGGCCAAGGGAAGGTTCCTCGATCCGGCGAGGAATACGCCCAAAGCGCAGTACGCAACGCGCGTTTGGCGCGGATGGAAAGGATTGTCAAATCGTTGGTGTCGTAAACGTGAAGGGAAAAGCTATGAGGATTCAACGAACAAAGAGGTCTTGGATCGGTGTTGGGGTGGTCGCGGCGGCGACCCTTGGGCATGGGGGTAACGCGCTGGGGCAGATCGGGGCGTGTTGTCGGGGCGACGGTGTGTGTATTGCGACCGACAGTCCGGGATGTACGGCGCTCCCAGGCGAGTTCCTTGGGGTCGGAACGGTGTGTGCGCCCGGTATCTGCTCGGGCGCCTGTTGCACAGCCAACAAGGGGTGCGTTGAGAACAACCGGGACGCGTGCACGGCCGCGTCCGGAACGTTCCAAGGCCCGGGGAGCACCTGCGAGTTGAACTGTCCATCATTCTTGGCGACGGCCTTTACGTACCAGGGGCAACTCAAAGTCGGCGGTGTACCGGTCTCGGACAGCGTCGATCTGGAATGTTCCCTATGGACGGCGGCGATCGGCGGCGTGCAAGTTGACGTAACGCAGAGCCTGTCGAACGTCGAAGTGGTCAACGGACTGTTTACCGTCGATCTGGACTTCGGACCCACCGCGTTCATCGGCAATACACGCTGGCTGAAGATCGTGGTGAACGGGACACCGCTTTCACGGCAAGCGCTCACCGCCGCGCCCTACGCCATCCGCGCCCTCAGCGCTGCCAACGCCGCGCAGCTCAACGGGCAGCCCGCGGCGTTCTACCAAAGCGCCTCCAACATCAGCAGCGGCACCCTCGGCGATCTGCGACTGTCGAGCAGCGTCGCGCTGTTGAACACCGTGCAGACGTTCACGGGGGCCAAGACCTTCTCCCTGGCCCCGGCGTTCACCGCCGCGGGGTCGCCCTTCAGTGTGACCAGCGCTACACGGGTGGCGAACCTGAACGCGGACCGGATCGACGGGCTGGACAGCACGGCATTCCTCCAGTCGATCCCCAATCCGCTCACGCTCACCGGCTCGAGCATCGCGCACATCATCCGGGGCGAAAACGCGTCGACGGTCCCCGGCGCCTCGGGCGTCCACGGCCTGTCCACCGCCGCCACCGGCCAGACCTACGGCGGTCGGTTCGAGAGCACCAGCACGTCCGGGCGCGGCGTCTACGGCACGGCCACCGCCGACAGCGGATTCACCTACGGCGTCTATGGGCTGAGCGGGAGCACGTCCGGGCGCGGCGTCTTCGGCACGGCCACCGCCGACAGCGGAGCCACCTACGGCGTATACGGCAGCAGCGACAGCACGTCCGGGCGCGGCGTCTTCGGTGTGGCCTCCGCCACTACCGGAATCACCTACGGCGTCTATGGGCTGAGCGGGAGCACTTCCGGGGTCGGCGTCGTCGGTGAGGCCTCCGCCACTACCGGAATCACCCACGGCGTCTTGGGGCACAGCGGCAGCGAGTCCGGGACCGGCGTTAAGGGCAGGGCCAGCGCCTCCAGCGGCACCAACTTCGGCGTGTACGGCGAGAGCGTCAGCACGTCTGGGCGCGGCGTCTTCGGTAAGGCCTCCGCCACTACCGGAACCACCTACGGCGTCTGGGGAGTGAATGGCAGCACGTCCGGGCGCGGCGTCTACGGCGAGGCCACTGCCGCCACCGGAACCACCTACGGCGTCTATGGCAGCAGCGACAGCACGTCTGGGCGCGGCGTCTATGGGAAGGCGAGCGCCATCACCGGCGACACCTACGGTGGGCGCTTCGAGAGCAACAGCACGTCGGGGAGCGGCGTTTACGGGATTGCCACCGCCGCCACCGGCGGCGGCACCTTCGGGGTGTGGGGCGAGAGCTTCAGCCCGGCCGGGCGCGGCGTCTACGGCTTGGCCACCGCCGCCACCGGGTACACCTACGGCGGGTATTTCTTGAGCAACAGCCCGTCCGGGCGCGGCGTCTACGGGACGGCAACTGCAACGACCGGCACTATTTACGGCGTGTACGGCTACGCGAACACCGCCGCAGCCGGGTACGCCGTCTACGCCAACGGCGACATGGGCGCTAGCGGCACCAAGCCCTTCCGCATCGACCACCCGGACGACCCGGCCAACAAGTACCTCCTGCACTACGCCGCCGAAAGCCCGGAGGTCATCAACTTCTACCGGGGCACCGTGATGCTCGACGGCGCGGGTGAGGCCGTGGTCGAACTCCCGCACTACTTCGCCAAGATCAACAGGACGCCGGGCTATCAACTCACCGCCGTGGGCGCGCCCATGCCCATGCTGCACGTGGCCGAGGAGATTGACGAGGCCGCCCTGAGCGCCGGGGCGACGGCCGGCACGGGTGTGGCCGCGCCCGCATGCACGTTCCGCATCGCCGGCGGCGTGCCCGGGGCGAAGGTCTCTTGGCGCGTCGAGGCCTTGCGCAACGACCTGTGGGTCAGGAACCACAACGTGACCATGGAGGTCGTGTCCAACGGGCTGTCGATCCAGACGCGGGGCATGCCGGTGGAGGTTGAAAAGCAGGGCGTCGAAAAGGGCACCTACCAGCACCCCGAGTTCTACGGCCAGCCGCCGGAGAAGGGAATGAACTACGACGCCGAGCGTGAGCGTCCGTCGCCCGCGCCCTCACCCGATGCGACGCCGCAGTGACACGTTGATTTCGCTTTGAGCGGGTGCAGGCCATGTTCAACGGGCAGTAGGGCGGGCTGTTGGCGGATCGACGTACCACCGCCCTACTTGGTAATCGTCGTTACCCTTACCCATCCTCCGTCCTCGCGCGGGATTTCACCCGGCAAACGGCGTTTGACCGGCCAAGCCGCCCTCCCAGAGACGCCGGTTGCGCACGCTGTCCAGGGGGCTTCCTACTGTTCCCGATTTTGGTATGATTTGCCCGACGAACCGATAGGCCGGTCCGTGAATAATCCCTCATTACTCTCGAAAGGAGTAGACCATGGAAGTGCGTAGGGCATTGGTGGGGGCGGCGTTCTGCGCCGCGACGGCGTTCTGGAACAACAGCGCCTTTTCGCAAGCCAAGGACGAGAAGAAGCCCGCGGGTGACAAGCCCGCGGCCGCTCAGCCACCGGCTGCCAAGCCGGCTGACAAGCCGGCCGGCGACAAGCCCGCCGCCCCCGCGGCCAAGCCCGGCGACAAGCCCGCGGCCGACAAGGGCGGCGGAAACGAAATGGAATCCATGATGAAGATGATGCAGGAAATGTCCGCCCCAGGTAAAGAACACGAGGCCCTCAAGCCGCTCGTCGGGGCGTTCACCTGCTCGACAAAGTTTTACTCCGCCCCCGGCGAGCCGCCGCAAGAGTCCGCCGGAACCGTGGAGCGAAAGTGGATTCTTGGCAACCGCTACATCCTGGAGGATGTCAAGGCCACCATGATGGGAATGCCTTTCGAGGGCTTCGGCGTCACGGGCTACGACAAGCTTCAGAAGATGTACCACAGCTATTGGATCGACTCGATGAATACGGGGACCTGGAGCATGACCGGCACGGCGGATGCCGCAGGTAAGGTGTTCACCTTCACCGGCGAGAACTTCGATCCCATGGTCGGACAAAAGACCAAAGGGCGTTCGACGGTGGAGTTCGTCGACAACAACAAACACGTCATGAAAATGTACGGACCGGGCCCGGACGGCAAGGAGTTCATGGGCTTAGAGATGACTTGCACGCGGAAGTAGGCTCCGCCGACTTCGGCTCAGTCAGTCGATCGAACGGCCCGCACGCCGCCGACCCGGCGCGTGTGGGCCGTGTCATTCCCACGGCTTGGGGAAGCGCCGCGACAGTCGTGCACTTCGCTTTGAAGGCGAACGCCGGATGAACGAGTACGAAACATGACATCCCCGTCCGCTCGTTGTACCCTTCGCGGGATGAATCGGCCTCACGGACCCAAACTCATCGACGGCCTGGCCCTGGCGCGGCGCGTCCTCGACGGCGTGAGACACAAAGTTGAAACGATCCGAAAAGCAACGGGCGTCACGCCGACGCTGGCTACCGTTCTCGTGGGCGACGACCCGGCCTCGGCGGCCTACGTCCGCACCAAGGACAAACGCTGCCGCGAGGTTGGGATCGAATCACGCCGCATCGAACTCCCCCGCGACACAACCACCGACCGGCTCGCCGGGTTGGTCAACCAACTTGCCGCCGACCGCGCCGTCCACGCGATTCTCATTCAACATCCCATCCCCGCTCCAATCGACAAAAGAGCGGCCTTCGAGGCCGTCCCGCTGCACAAAGACGTGGACGGCGTCAGCTCCGCAGCCCTGGGGCGGACCATTCTCGGAATGCCCGCGTTCCCCGCCTGCACGCCCGCGGGGATAATCCGGCTCCTTGCTGACTACCAGGTTCCGCTCGATGGGGTCGAGGCCGTCGTCGTCGGCCGCAGCCCCATTCTGGGCCGCCCGATGGCCTCCATGCTCATCAACGCCCACGCCACCGTCACCCTCTGTCACTCCCGAACCCGCGATTTACCGGGCGTCATCGGCCGGGCGGACGTGCTCATCGTCGCCGTCGGAAAACCTCGATACGTTCAAGGGGGCTGGATTAAGCCCGGCGCAGTGGTCATCGACGCCGGCTACAACGAGGGCAACATCGGCGACGTGGACTTCGATTCCGCGATCGAACGCGCCTCGCTCATCACTCCTGTCCCCGGCGGCGTAGGCCCCATGACCATCGCCACCCTTCTCGAACACACCGCGGATGCCGCCGCACACCAGCTTGGGTTATGACTCCGGGCCGCGGTTCTCCTCTTTCGATGTTGCTTCCGCTCCCCAAAAAAATATGTGTACAGACGGGGGTTTGCCGGGTTTTTCGAGATGATCGGCTGGCGGTCCATGTGGAGGATTCCCGCGTTGAGCAGGCCGCCCGGCGGTGGCAGAGGAGGCGCCCCGAACGATCGACCCCGCGCGAGGCCCCGACGACGGTCCGCATCGCGGTTGACCAAGCGCAGGTCGGGCATCGTGACGGCTATCGACTTACCGTGCGCGCCGATGGGATTGAGTTACTCGGCGAATCGCCTGCCGGCTGCTTCTACGGCCTGCAAACGCTTACGCAACTTACCGACTTTTCGGCGGGTGAGGTGCCATGTTGTGTCATTGATGACCGGCCCGACTTCGCCGCTCGCGGCCTCCTCCACGACGTCACCCGTGGTAAAGTGCCCACGCTCGACACTCTGAAGACCGTCGCCGACCGGCTTGCCGCCATGAAGCTCAACCAGTTGCAGCTCTACATCGAGCACGCCTTCGTCTTCCACTTCGACCCGGACATCTGCGGACCCGACGACGGCCTCACCGCGGACGAGATCCGTGAACTGGACGCGTACTGCAAAGACCGCTTCATAGACCTCGTTCCCGCCGTCGCCACCCTAGGCCACATGGGACGCATTCTATCCATGCCGAAGTACAGGCATCTCGCGGAGATTGACCCGACCAAATCTTGGGCGGAAATGACTTGGCCCGAAAGAGCCCACGGCTTCACCCTCGACGTCATGAACCCCGAATCCCACGCGTTGGTCGAACGAATCTGGTCGGAGATTCTCGACGCCTTCTCCTCGCCCGTCGTCAACATCTGCGGCGACGAACCGTGGGACTTGGGCAAGGGCAAGAACCGCGAACACTTCGCCGCAAGCGCCTCCGGCGGACCCTATATCGACCACATCCTGCGCACCCACGCTCTGTGTGCGGCCCGCGGACGCCGAACGCAGGTCTGGAGCGACGTCGTTCGGAATCATGCCGGTTTGTTCGACCGCCTACCGAAAGACCTGACGGTTCTGCACTGGGGATACGACCACCGCGCCGACTACGACGGTACGCGCGCCTTCACCGATGCCGGTCTCGACACCATCGTCTGCCCGGGCACGTCCGGCTGGAAGCGGATCATCAACGCCATGGGCCTCGCGGAGCGCAACATCGCCGCCTTCGCCGCGGCAGGCCGCAAACACGGCGCGACCGGCCTGCTCAACACCGACTGGGGCGACCACGGCCACTTCAACGCTCTCGCTTGTTCCTGGCACGGGATCGCCCTCGGCGCCGCCCTCGCCTGGAACGCCGATCATCCGAGCGGTCCCGAATTCGACAAATGCTTCGCTCGAACGGTCCTGGGACTCGGCGACCCCGCGATCATCTCCGATTTGCGACAAGCGTCCGCCATCGCCGATGGCTGCGAAACATGGCGTCTATTATGGCAACCGCTCCAACAAGTCCGCGACGATCCCACGCTCCCCGCGATCGACGAGGCGGAAGGAGCGGCGGAATCGGCGGGCCATGTCCAACGCCGACTCGAATCGCTGGTCCCCTCTGCGGTGCCCGATCCCCGTGATGTCACCGAACTAACTCTCGCCTGCCTGTTCACGGAGCTTTTCGCGGAGAAGGTCAAGTACGCACGCGCCGGCCCACTCCGAGCCGCGGGCGGAATGAAATCCCGGCGCGCCGCGGGCCCGCGCGGTCTCTCCGCCCCCGATCGATCGGACTGGTCCGAGCGCCTTTCGCACGCGGCGCGCGATTACGCCCAATCTTGGAGCGCCCGCAACAAACCCTCCGGTCTCCGCGATATCCTGAACGCGCTCGCGGTCGTCGCCGACGATATTGGCTCATCTAATCGCTAAATGGCCGACGCCCCGAATCCCTAGTACGATCCGACGCGCTCGGCGCGGAGAAATTTGCGGTGTGCCACTGCTCTCCGAGCAGTGGACCCTGGACCGACAGTGGAATCTCGTTCCGGCGCCACGTCGCACGGAGGCTCTGGCAGGTGGCTCTAGGTTGGCTCGATCTCGCGGTCCTCGCCGCCTACTTCGTCGTGACCCTCGCGATCGGGTTTTGGTTCGGCCGGCGCGAGCGAAGCACGGAGGACTTCTTCCTCGGCGGTCGTCGGCAGCATTGGCTCCTCGCGGGCATCTCCATCATCGCCACGGAAATCAGCGCCCTCACCGTGATCGCCGTCCCCGGAGACGCTTTCGCGACCGACTGGTCGTATCTGCAAATGTACGCGGGTTCCTTCATCGGCCGCGTGCTCATCGTGCTGCTGCTCCTGCCGGCCTTCTACGGCGGGGCGGTCACGACCGTCTACGAATACCTCGGCCAACGCTTCGGACCCTGGACGCGCACCATCGCCTCGTTGATGTTTTTCGCGTCTCGAATCCTCGGCAGCGGCATCCGCCTGCTCGTCGCTTCGCTGGCGATTTCGGAAATCTTCGGTATGCGGTTGGAATGGGTGGTCATCGGCGCGACCGGCGTCGCGATGCTCTACGCCACCTACGGCGGCATTAAGGCCATCCTCTGGACCGACGCCTTCCAGACGCTCGTCTTCGTCAGCGCCGCGGCCACTCTCATCGTCGTCCTCTTCCTCTACACTCCGGGTCATTACTCCCAAAACCTCGGCGACGCCTATTACGCCGGGAAGTTCCACACCTTCACCTGGAGTTCTGACCCGAACAACGACAAGGGCTTCTGGCTCCTCACCCTCAACGCCGTCTTCGTCACCATGGCCGCCATGGGAACCGATCAGGACCTCACCCAACGCATGTTGACTTGCCCGAACCTGCGGCAGGGTCAGCGTTCCTTGATCTTCAACGCCTTCGCCGGTCTGCCGATCGTCTGCACGTTCCTGATGATCGGGTCGCTGCTCTTTGCCTATTACGAAAGTCGACCGAATGAGACCTTGCCCGCCGAGGTGCTGGCGCGGCGCGAACTGATCCTTCCGTACTTCATTGCCCACGCGCTTCCGTCCAATACAGGCCTTCGCGGGCTTATGGTCACGGCCATCTTCGCCGCGGCCATGGGAAGTCTGTCCTCGGCGATCGGCGCCCTGGCCTCCACCGCCGTGACGGACATCTACCGACCCTTGGTCAAGGCCTCGCGTTCGGAGGCACACTTTCTCGGCGTGGCCCGCGGCTTGACCGTTTTCTTCGGCGTGGTCCTCATCCTCGTCGCTCTGGCCTTCCAGCACTGCAACGAGAGCCTTCTTTGGGCCGTTTTCAAGTGGGTCGGACTGGTCTTCGGCGGGATGCTGGGCGTGTTCGTGCTCGGCGTGACCACGAAGCGTCGCGGCCGAGACGGCGTCAACGTCCTGGCCATGTTAACTTCGGTGGGCCTACTCATCGCCCTGATGATCTACCAAGACGCGGAAGGGACCGTCTACATCGCCTGGCCTTGGTGGATCGTCCTCGGCACCGTCTGGACCTACCTCATCGGCGCCGCCTTCTCGACCTCCACCCCCGGGCGTGTGACCCGTTCAGAACCGCGACCGTTCCGATCAGAGCCGCGACCGTAAGGGAGCGGTCCCGCGAGCGGAAGCGAGCGGACACTCAGAACCGCGAGTGTCAACGAGCGGGCACTTGAACGCGCGACCACAAGGCGGCAGGCTTTTTCTTAGCCCGACTTCCGCACCCGTGATGCGAAATTCGGTCTTTTTTGACCCTTGGCAGGCCGGCAAACGCCCTTTTCGCAGCTAAAAACGCGGGTTCACATCGTTCAAGGGTCAATATAGTGACTAATTATTTGCAGATTT
>JAZDKM010000029.1:0-6049 GCA_043803085.1 Planctomycetota bacterium | reverse complement strand
ACGCCAAGTCGCCCGGGGCGTCACCCATTCGGCCGAACGAGGTCACGGGCTCGCCCGTGTACTCCACGGCCTGCACGCGCGCGTTACCGGTATCCACAATCCACAGCCTGTCTCCGTCGTCGGCGAGGTCGCAGGGGAAGTTGAACTCGCCCGGTCCGCTCCCGCGCTGCCCGATGATTTGTCCCAGTCGGCCGTCGGCCCCCAGGACCTTGAGGTCATGCGCCTTGACATCCACGACGAAAAGCCGGCTCCCTTTTGGGTCCCAACTCAGCGCCACGGGGCGGAGGATATCCTCGGGCAAACGCAAGGTCTGCAGCAGCGCTCCGTCGTGTGCGGAGAGGCGGTAAACCGCTGGGGCCTGTGCGTCGCAGAGGTAGATCGACCCTTCCGGTCCCAGGCACAGGCCCACCGGGGCCAGTAAGGGGGCGCCGCCGATGCGTTCGATCTTCTTATAGGAACGGTCCTGCAGATTGAAGAGGTGCACGCACCGCCCGCCGGGATCGGCGACCCACACCCGCTCGCCGTCGGGCGTGCAGACCACTGCCCTTGGACCGTAAAGGGTTTGCGGCTTGGCCGGTCCCGCGAACAGGTCGCCCAGCGCCTGGAACAGTTTGGGCGGGGGCTTCAGGTCCGCCGCCCCCGACAGTTGGCCGACATAGCGGATGCGCGCCGGCAGCGGTGCCGGCGGCCACGCCAGAGACGGGTCTTGGGGGCCGAAGATCGGCGCGGGCGCCTGGGTGCAGCCGCTTAGCACGAGTTGGAGACCGACCAGAACCGCGTGCCGCCTCCCTAGTAGCCCGTGGCGAAAGTGGCCAGGAGCGGTGTGGCACGGGCATCTTGCCCGTGGAAACACAGGCTGGAAGCCTGTGCCACAACTTCTGCAACGAGCAGCTAGGCCGACGCGGTCCCACGGGCCGTTCCCCGCTCCCAGACGCGCCGCGAATGCCGCCTCAGAAGCGACGTTTGACCTGCACATACAACGTGGAGTAATCATTTTTGGTGAAATCATCCTCAAAGTTCCCGAGTTCATAGGTGACCCGGACCTCCGTCTGGCGCACGTACCATTCCAGTGAAAGGTCCACGTCCACGCCCTGGTCCTTGCCGCTGAGCGAATCGTCCTCGGTCCGGTACAGCGCGGACCCCTCGAGGGTCAGGTGTTCGGTGACCGGGTGGCGGTAGCGCCCCTCCACGGTGAAGAAAGTCACGTCGCGCTCGTCGGGCGGCTCGTAGGAGATGTCCGTCCAGCGGGCCTTGAGGTTCCCTGTCGCCTTGGACTTGAAGTGGTGGGTGTAGTCTCCCGTGAGACGGACCGCCTTGAACGGCGTGATCGTCGAATCGTGGTCCTCGTATTCCCCCACCAGCCGCAAAGTACGCCACCGAAACTCGGTGCCCAAGATATGGGCGGTGATATCGTTGGGTACGGCCCCCGTGGCGGTTTCCGGTGTGATGGTCTGGTCCTGCCAACGCAGACGATAGTAGGGCGACAGGCCGAAGGGGAAGTTCTGCCGGATAGAGAAGTCCTGGCCGAGCGTGTCCAGGGTGAAGTTGCCGCCGACGTGGAAAACGTAGTCGATGATCACGATCTGCCCGTCGAGAATCCGGCCGGTCGGCACGCGTTCAATCTCGACGCGGTCGCCCCGTACGAAAACCGTGTAGTCCCGACCGGCCTGATAAATGGTCACCTTGTCCTCGGCGGTAATGAAGATCGAGCCCGTGTCCACGTTGGCGTTACCGAGGACGATGGGCTCGGGGTCGCGGAAGGTGTGCTGCTCGTCCGTCACTTCGGCGCTGAACTCGTTACCGGTGCGCTCTTCCCGGATGATGCGGGCGCGATAATTGGCCAGCAACAGGCCCCAGGGGTTGGTCTTCCGGTAGTCGAAGCTGGCCTGCGCCCCGAACCGGTCGATGTTCAGTCCCGAGTCGAACTTCTGCCTCTGTCCGTAGACCAGGAACTGCGATACCAGGCTCTCGTACAACTCATGCTCGAGCGTCCCCGAGAGGTAGTACGAGCGTTCGTCGATCGGCGGGACGCCGGAGATGCTCCCCTGCGTTCGGTCCAGCAATTCAAAGCGATACCACGAACGCAGCGTGTCCGTATGCTCCAGGCGGAGCAACTCGCGCCAACGCACGCGCCGGATATCAAACGTACCGCGCTGGTCGAAGTAATTCAGCTCGGACTCCAGTCGCTGGCGGTGGAGGTCGCCGAAATTGAGCCGATGACTCAGGGTGGCTTCGTCCGAATCATATTTCAGATTGAACGGCTGTTCCTCAACCGACTGCCGATTATACACGAACGAGAGTACGTTGTGGTCACTGAACCGGTAGGCGGTCTCGAACCTCGCCGTGGTGTTCTTCTGTAGGCCGGGCTTCTCCTCGTCATTCATCGGCTTCAGTTCCACCTCCGTGCTGCTCAACTGGAAGCTCGTCGGAGTTTTCTCGCTCACATACTGCCAGAACAGTCCGAAAGTCGTGGTAATGGTTTCGAGGCTCGACTGGAAGGGGCGAGGCTCGATCGCCTGGTAGCGACGCGCGAAAATCGTGCCGGGATAAGGCTTCTTCTTGAAAAAACCGGCGTGGAGGTCGAATTCGAGCACCGTACCGTCGTCGCTACTCGTGTGCTCCCGGCCGCCCACGTCTTCGAAGTAGTCGTGCTGGAGCAGTCCGAAGAGACCGCCGAGCGTGAACTCCATCAGATTGGGATGGTAGGCGTAGCCGTCGGTTTCCAAGCGCAAGTTTTCTTCGAGAATGGTCTCACGGTACTTGGAGGTCCCGGCGCCGACCTTGGATTCCTGGTTCTGCTCCCGTTGCCGGGCCACGAACTCCAGGTAGCCCCCTACGTCAGTGAGTTTGAGCGGCTCGACCTGCTGACCCCGGGGACCTTGGGCCTGGCAGCCGGCAGCACCGGTCATGACCAGGCTGCCCAGGACTATTTCGAGCAGGAGTACCGCCGGGCAACACACCCCGCCGCCGGCGACCGGCCGGGACCGTGCGACGCGACTCTGTTCAAGGTTGCCCTTCAACGTTCGGATCGTTTCACGAAAAAGCGGTTCGTCCCTCCGTGAGGGTCATGGCACTCGACGCAGGCGGTGCGGACCGCGTTCGCGTGATGCGGTCCGGTGGTCAGACCGGCGACGTCGTGACAGCGAAAGCATGTTGCGGTGGACTCTTCGAGCAGCAGCTTTGGGTAATACGAGTGGTGATAATGGTGGCAGAACAGGCAATCACTCACCACCACGGGACCATGCACGTAGGGGGCTTTGCCGGGAACGTCAGGATGGCAGTTGCGACACAGCCCCTCCGGCGCCGTGCGGAACAGTTCCCCTGTCTGGGGATTGTGGCAGGCCCCGCAGCGGTTGTCCCGATAAGGCGGGTGCGCGTAGACCGTCCGCGCCGGGGCCCACTGTTCTCCGGGTTGGGCCGGGCCCTCTGCCCCCGCTCGGGTGGGACCCCCCGGATATCCTGGAGGAGGGGGTAGGGCCCCCGGCTCGGGAACGCCGTCAAAAAAGAAGCGCGAGACTCGATACCGGGTCTGGGGCGAGCAGGTTACGCTCGTGGCGGCGGCCAGCCCCACGCACAGGATGACCCTCGCATGCCGGATCGCCACCACCAACCGTTCTCCCATGGACCACGGTTCAGTCCGCCCCTCCGGGTTCCGCGGGTTCTTCGGGATTGAGAGGCTCGTTCTCGCGGGCGGGTTCCGGCTCACCACCCTCTTCGTTCACCGGTCCGATGCCCTTCTCGGCCGGCGCGGGCAGGGTCGCAATCTCCGATTCGGCGAGTCGGTACCCCTCTGGAAACGAACCGAACGCATAAACGTTGACCAGACGGGGGCCGTACTGGCTGACGACGAACAAGAGGTACTCGACGTTGAAATCCTTGTGCACGTAGCGCTTGAAATGGGGCAACGACGTGGTGTCGATCGCCACCGACGAAGGCAGCGCCAACGCGCCGGGTGCATCGCCCGGCCCTCCGAAGCGCATCAGAACTTGGCCCTCGGGATCGAACATCTGGACGATCTCGGTGGCACCGTCCACGAGATAGATGACGCCGTCGGGGCCGACGCGGACGCCGCGGGGCCGCCCGAACCGCCCCAACGTATATCCGGGAGTGCCCTTGACCCAAACTGACGCCCCTTGGCGGGTGAGTTTCTGGAGCCGCCAATTGTGCGTGTCGCTGACGTATAGGTACCCGTCCGGGCCGACGCAAAGACTGTTGGGAATCTTGAACTGACCGGGCTCTCCGCCCGGGCCGCCGAGGGTCCGCAACACCTGCCCCGTGGTCCGATCCAGCACCACGATCTGACATGACTCATCGTTATCGAGAACGTAGACTTCATTCTCGTAAACGGCCACGTCCACCGGATGGCACGGCTGCGGCACATCGAATGCCGTGACGTACTTGTCGTCCGGGGCGAAGACCAGGACCTGTTTTCGCTCCGGGTCCACCACGAACTTGTAACCCAACGGATCGATGGCGATGTTGATGGGTTTGCGGACCCGGCCGGGGCCGCTAAACCCGAACACCGAGTAAGTGTGGTTCCTGAAGTCCAACCGGCTGATGCACAGGCCCTTGGTATCGCACACGTAGGCGACGCCGTCCCGAACGGCAATTCCGTAAGGCTTGTTGATGGCCCGCTGCACCACCGGCTCTTCGCCGAGAATGAAGCTCGCGAACGAACCGCGCGCCGGCTCCACTTGGTCGGCGCCGCTTGCCCAAGTGAGGAACTGGACCCGCGGTTGCGCCGGTGGCGGGGGGAAGAAGAGCAGGGGCGCGTCCCTCCGCGGCGCGGATTGACACCCGGCGGACCAGCCGATGGTCCACACGCCCCCGAGCGCACTCAATACCTGGATCCGTCGCATCCGCATCGCGAACCTCGGGCCCCATGCTATCTCCCGACCCTCTGGACGGCAACACAAAGCTGCCGAGCGTACACCCTTGGGGAAGAGTGTACGCTCGGATCGGTCAGGGTACGCTGGGTATGTCCACGGGCCGCGAACGCGCGCTGCACAGTCCGCGGCCCGTAAGCCACAGTCTATTTAATGTGGCACTGTAGGCAGATGTAGCTCTCCAGGACCGGGACGCGGAGGAAGTTGCCGAGTCCGTTGTTGTGCACGTTGTGGCAGGAGGTGCACTCCACCCGGTCCGCGCCGTTAATCGTGACCAGCCTCACGCCTGGGCCTCCGCCGATGCCCGGTGCGAAGGTCGCCGCGTCGCGGTACTCGGTGGGAAGCGCGGTCGGGTAGGTAATCCCGATCGGGTGGTCGTTCCGGAGATCAGTGCCCAGGTTCCCCCGACCGTCTCCAACAGAGCCCATGAGAACCGTGCCCGTGGCGCCGCCGTAACTGTCAATCGCGGTCACCCCGTCGTGACAGCTCAGGCACATCTTGCTGGCCCCTTGGGGTTGCTGGGCGGCGCTGCTGTACATTTGGAAGGTCTCGCCGGTTTCGGCGTGATTCCACAGCACGTTTTCTTCGCCGGATAACAACGCGTGGTGCGGTGTATGACACGGGAGGCAAACTTGATGGCCGGTGGGAATTGGCACGCCGGGAACGTTGGCGAGATTGTGCGGCGTGTTCACAACGCTCACCGACGGGTAACTATCCGGATCGCCCGGGACGATCTGCCCGAAGACCGCAGTGGCCAGAAACGCTACCACAAGCACCGGTGTTAACCGAATCACCATTGTCATTTCTTCTTTCCTCCAGTCACGTCCCTCTTACGGGACATACGCCAAAACTCAGGTCAGCACTCCGCTCCATGCCAGTATGTACTCTGGCAAACTCGCTCGGCCTTTCCTCGCCCCTCCCCTCTGGAACGGAACGAAGGCCGAGATACTCACCCTCACCCGATACACCCTCTGTGCCAGACGAGAGGAGCGCATCTTCACACGTGCCAGGGATTCATGACTCCAAGTGCAACATATTGTTTCACAAAGAGTTACATTTTATACCGCTGAAGCGGCCACTCCTCTTTTCCGCTGTGGAAGTCGTAGCTATTCTCATTAATGGGAAACCAAAGTGATCGCTTCCACCGGGTGAGAAACGGCTTC
>JAZDKM010000028.1:0-2831 GCA_043803085.1 Planctomycetota bacterium | reverse complement strand
CACCCAGGTGCCGGGCCGGCTCCAATTGGGCTGAAGGACCACCTGGTTTTTGTGCTAAGCGCGCAAAAACCAAAATTGAAAGATATGGGGGAAGCCATGATAACGAAGGGCGCCATCCTGCAACTGCTTGCCACTTGCGTGATGTTCGGCGCCATCGGCCTGGCCTCATCCGGGGCCCTGGCCCAGGACTACCCGACCCGGACGGTGAGAATCATCGTGCCCTTCTCTCCCGGTGGTCCGGGTGATTTGACTGCGCGTTTCGTCGGACAGGAGCTGCAGAATGCCCTGGGCCAGACCTTCATCGTGGAAAACCGTCCCGGCGCCAACGGCGTCATCGCCGCCGGCGTCGTGGCAAAAGTCCCCGCCGATGGCTACACCCTGCTGCAGATCTCCAGTAGCCATACGGTCAACGAATCGCTGATGCCCAACAGGCCGTATGAGTTGATGCGCGATTTCGAGCCGGTGGCATCCCTCAATTACACTGAGATGGTGATGATGGTGAAAAATGACCTACCGGCCAATACCGTGGCTGAGTTCATCCAGCTTGCGAAAGCGAAACCCGACGCGCTGAGCTATGCGTCTTCCGGTTCGGGGTCGGCGTATCACATGGCCGGGGAGCTGTTCAAGACAATGGCCGGGGTGTCGATAAAGCACGTGCCGTACAAGGAGGCCGCGGTGGCCCGTTCCAATGTGGTCGGCGGCCATATCGACCTGATGTTCGACGCGCTGCCGGCCGCGATCGAACTCGTCCGTGCCGGAAGAGTGAAAGCGCTGGCGACGACCGCCAGGACGCGGTCTTCGGCGCTGCCGCAGGTGCCCACCGTTGCAGAAGCCGGAGTAACAGGCTTCGAAAGCACAATTTTCATCGGCCTGATGGCGCCCAAGAACACGCCCGCGGCGATAGTCGGCAAGCTTCACGGCGAGATCAACAAGGTCTTATCCAAGCCCGAGAGCCTTCAGTTCTGGCAGAAGCAAGGGGCGCAGCCGATGGTCACGAGCAGGGAGGAATTTATCCGCTTCCTGAATGCAGACATTGCCCAGGGCGCGCGCGTCGTCGCGATTTCCGGCGCCAAGGTCGAGTGAGCGTGGCGCGCACAGAGGAGGGACGCTAGATGGCGCAGGGGAAGGGAATCCGTCACGTTGGCTACATCGACTGTGCCGGCGGCGGCCAGGTGGTGGTCAAAGGGAACATCGCGTACATCGGGAACATGCGCGCCCCGGACGGCACGGCGATCTTCGACGTCAGCGATCCCCGGCATCCCCGGGAGCTTTCGCGCCTGGGGATACCCGTCGGCATCCACTCGCACAAGGTGCGCGTCGAGAACGATCTCATGGTCATCAACCACGAGCGCAATCCCTTCCAGGCCGGCGCGCCGGCGGACTTCAAGGGGGGGCTCGGCATCTACGACGTGTCCAACCCCGCCAAGCCGACGCTGCTCAGCAACTGGGAAACCGAGGGGCTGGGCGTGCACCGGTTCGATTTCGACGGCCGCTACGCCTACATCTCGCCCACCGCCAAGGGCTTCATCGGCAACATCGTGATGATCCTGGACCTCGCGAATCCGGCGAAACCGGTGGAGGTGGGGCGCTGGTGGATGCCGGGGCAATGGACCGAAGGCGGCGAAACGCCGACCTGGAATGGGACCGACCGGCGCTGCCACCACCCGTTGCGCCTGGGGGACCGGCTTTACGCCAGCTACTGGCATGGCGGCTTCGCCATCCTTGACATCGAGGACATGTCGAAGCCGAAGCTGGTCTCCTCGTACAACACCTACCCGCCGTTCCCCTGGCCCACACACACCTGTCTGGTACTGCCGTTTCCGCTGCAGAACCGGCGGATCATGCTCGTCGCCGGCGAGGACGCGGGGCGCGCCCACGACTTCTATCCGTCGTTCCTCTGGGTGTACGACATCACCGACGAGAAGCACCCGACGCCCTTCGCCAGCTACCAGGTGGATGGGATCGATGGCACGCTGCAGCCCGAGTTCACCGGCGTGCACCAACCCTCGGAGGTGTTCACGGGCACCGAGATTCCGGTCGCCTGGTTCGCCTACGGGTTGCGGGTCCTCGACTTCGCGAATCCGCATGCCCCCAAAGAGGTGGCCTGGTACATGCCCGACCCCGCGCCGGGCTCCGGCGACAAGGGGCGGGTGCAGAGCAACGACGTCACGCTGGACAGTCGGGGCCTGATCTACCTTCTCGACCGGATCCGGGGCTGCCACATCCTCGAACGCGTCTAGCAGGCTGCTGAAAAAGGCCCATCTGTCCGCCTCAGGCGGATTGGCGCGCTCGGGCACTCGCTGCAGCGTACCTGGAGTACGCTTCACTCGGCCCCGGGTACCCATCCGAGGGATGGGTGACGCCGCCTTGTATCTAGGTCTTTTTGAGCAGCCTGGGCGAAAGCGAGGTTTTCAGCCTCCTGTTAGCAACGGACCGGGACCACTTCGTGGCCCGCCGCGCTAGGCCTCCCGCCTGACAGATCCCTCGGTGCTGCGGAAGCATTGATTTTCCGATTGACTTTCCCCGGCGTGTTGTCTAGCGTGATCCCCGCGATTCCTACCGAGGCTCTTATGGCGTCTCTGACCAAGCTCCCCCGGATTGGCGCGCTCCTTCGGCAGGCCTACGGGCCTCGCCGCCAGGTCCGGCGCCGCGACAACCCCCTGGACTGGGTCATCCGGACTCTTCTCTCTCAGAACACGACCAGCGTCAACAGCGAGCGGGCATACGAGGCGCTGCACGCCCGCCTCCCTGCCTACGAGGATATGCACCAGGCCCCACTGCGCAGCCTTATCAGCGCCATCCGCTGCGGGGGACTCGCCAATCAGAAGGCG
>JAZDKM010000027.1:0-10775 GCA_043803085.1 Planctomycetota bacterium | reverse complement strand
GCGGCGCCTTGAGCGCTCCGGCTTCCGTGGTGTAAGCGAGCGAGAACGCCTCCACCGGCTCCGCGATCGTGATCGCTGCGCCGCCGTTGTACTGCCATGTAAGCGGATCGCCGGGCGTACCCGACCAGGCGTAGCGGATCGTTTCCGGCCCGGCGGCCCCGTGGCCGCGATCGGGCACGATGAACTCGATAACGTTGGGCCCCGCCTGGGTGATGGTGATGGCCGTCACCAGGTCACCGGCCAGCGCTTCGGACGCTTCCACCGCAGCCGCGGTTCTTTCAGAGGGATCATCCTCCTTCGGGAGCGCATGGCTGGCGATCAGGACGGCGGAGGCCATGGCGAGGCCGAGGATCGTCATGATGGCCATGCTGACTACCAGCTCGACGAGCGTGAACCCCGGGGTCTGTCGTAAGCGATTGCTCATCGGTCGCTTACTCCGAGACGCTCGCTCGCCCGGTCTGAACGTCGACCGTGATCGTCCGGTAATGGGCGCCGACGCGGATGAGGAACTGGCCGGCGCTGTCCGGGACGCCGTACATGTCATAGACGAGTTCGAGGTCGCCGCCGAAGTCGTAGGACACGCGTTCGGCGCCGTTGCAGTCTTTTGCGAGCGAGACCGTATAGGGTTGGAGCGGATGATCCGGGTGCTGAAGGCTGACCAGCGTGTAGCCCGGATCGCTGCCGCCGTGCAGGCGGACCGTCTGCGATACGCTTGCGGTCATCGCGTGGCCACGAGCCAACTCAAAGTCCGCGGCGATACGCCGCGCTGCACCGTCCACGCTCTGCAGCGTGATGGAGTTTGCGAAGCGTGGAATCGCCACGGCAGAAAGAATGGCGATGATTGCGATCACGAGCGCCAGCTCGACCAGCGAGAAGGCGCGCGTGACTAACCGGATCGCTCGTCGTACTCGTTGCCTGAGAATTCCCATAACTACTCGGCTGCGTCCGTACACGTTGCTGGTGGTTAGATCGGCGTACGACGCCCACGACTTGCCTACGCCGGGGACCTGGCGATTGCTGTGGGTCCCGCTGGGGGCGGCGAAAAGCGCACGTTCCGAGAGTCATTCCACAGGGACTGCTTACGGCAGCGCCCGTGGCCGGGATTTCCCATTTATCAGACCTCAAGCCGCCCTTGCACCCGGGCGAGCGCGTCGTCTCGTCGGGCTCCGCCCGACATTCTGTTCCGGCGGGCCGAGCGCTCAGGCCCTTCTTCGGGAGTCCGAGCAATACCGCTCACGGGAATGTGCCCATGTGCACAGCCACCCAGACCCAGACGGCGAAGACGGTCAGCGCCGGAAGCGCCATGGCGTACATCAGAATGAGCCGGGTGGCATGCATCCGCGACCGAATGAGTTGACGGGTGAAATCCGAGCGCAGTGCCCCCACCCAGATCGTGCCGGCGGCAACGAGCAGTCCGACGACCAGGCCCTCCAGGGCCAAATCGTATCCGCGCAGTCCCAGCGGGGAGAGGGGAAGGAGGCGACCTAGGCCAGAGTCGAATCCGCCAGACAATTGGGCATGCCACACCCCACGCGCCACGACCTCCGTGACACAACCGAGCGCCACCAGGACCGCCAGAAACACGAGCTTGCACGATTGGAAATTCGCGGCCGCGATGATGGTGCGCGGCGGCTTGGCGAAGCTGGGCAAACCCTTGCGAATCTGGGTGCAGAGACCCACCTGGGCGACGGACGCCCAAACCAAAAACAGCCAAGCGAAAAGGGCCGCGCCGTAAACTGGAGCTATCGTGCTCCACTCCCAGAGCAGGCGATAGGAGATGGTGCTGCGCAGCGCAGGCATCCGGACCCGCTGCTCGCCGCTCCACGACGGCCTCGAACCGCCTGAAGTCACCTCGCCTCGGTGGTAGCGGTTGAACATCCGATAGGAAATGACGTCTCGATCCCACCAGAGCGTCTCCCGTTGTGGATCGGCCTGGTCGTAGTGCTCGAAGACCCTGGTCTTCTGCACCACAACGGAGTCGGCGGCAGACAGGGCACAAAGGACTACGAGAAAACTGATGAACAGATTACGAATCAACGCGACAATCGACCGCCGCACGTCGCCGGGGCGGTCCAGCGACCACCACCAGCCCGGCGGATGCTTCGCGATCGGCCGGGCCATCAACGTCCACAAACGCCGTCGTGAATCGACCGTGTCCCAGATTTCCCGGCGGAACGCCTCCGGCACACTGACCATGCCGCATTCCGGACAGCGGGCGCCTTCCGCGAGTCCGGTGAGGTTATAGCCACAGTAGAGACAGCGGGGGGCGTTATCGGTCATCTCGTGGTGCCTCTGCGTGTCACGCATTGAGGGCAGATCATCTCGGACCTCCAGGAAATCACGCCGAGAAACCGTCCGCCGGTTTGATACCCACCGTTTGCGCGCCTAGCATAGCATAACAACGGGCAAAACGCATTGGGGGAACGCCGCAGCAGGGCAGCGGGATGTCGAGCTCAGGTTCGTGTCCCCTCGCGTTTGTGACCCAACGGAGGAGGGAGAGGCACATGTTACGGAGCGTAGGTTGCTTTTGCATTCTCGCCGTCGGGGTTGCGGCCTCCGCCGCGGCGGGCGCCACGGTCACCGCCACCATGACCGCCGACAATCACTATGCCCTCTACACCGGCGCCGAGAACGGCTCGTCGCTCACGCTGATCGGGGGCAATGAGTTGGGCCCCGGCGGAGCGCCCGGGCTGTACAACTGGAGCATCGCCGAGAGCTACGCCTTTTTGACGGAGTCGCCCTTCATCTATCTGGCGGCATGGAGTGACGACAATGTGGCACAGGGGATGTTGGCCGAATTCACCATCGACGGAGGGACGCTCTTGAGTGGCGACCCGGCGTGGACGGTCTTCGCCACCGGGATCGATAAAGACGACGGCAATCCGTACCCCACGCTCACCGAGATGACGGCCCAGATCGTCCTGGCCGACGCCACCGCAGGGTGGGACCCGGTAAGCGTTGATGGGTACAACGGGGTGGCGCCGTGGGGGACGATCGGCGGGATTTCGGCATCCGCCCGGTGGATGTGGGGTGTGCCCACCCGGTGCCCGGACCCCTTTCATCCGGGCTACGACCACGACGAATACCTGATCTTCCGCACGGCGGTCCCCGAACCGTCATCCCTGGCGTTGCTGGCCGTCGGAGGAATCGTCACCCTCAGAACGGTGCGGCGCGGCCGCACGCGTTAGCACGATTGGCTCTCTGTATCACCTGATCCGCTCGCGTCGGATCGACGAGGAAGAGTGGCGGGATCCGCCCTCTTCCTCACATTTTTACGGACGGTTGCGCGAGGGCCCCACATACTCAGTGCCCAGGATTGCTGCCTGCTTCTAGTGCTCCAACGCAGCTAAAGTTTCGGGTGTGCCACTGCTCTGTGAGCAGTGCTTTCCAGGAAGCCTCCTGCGACCGGCACTGCCGAGACGGCAGTGGCACACGAGTGGGCTCGACTCCGAACCCGCAGGCTAACTGCCCGTGGCAAAAGTTGTGGCACAGGCTTCCAGCCTGTGTTTCCACGGGCAAGATGCCCGTGCCACACCGCTCTTGGCCACTTTCACCACAGGCTGCTAAGGTGCGTCGGAGCACTAGGTCCACGTGACCGACTCGGGTCCGTTCAGGCGGCGCCTCCGTTGTGGTTGCGGCGCGCCGCCGGTATACTTCAAGCCCGTGCTACGTGGGGGTTGTCGCTGTTTTGGCCCTCGGAAACACCCCGGTGAGAAGCGGACCCACGCTTACAGAGCCCATCTCGGTGCACCTGAAACGGTTCGCGGAGGGTTTCGATCGGCAGTTTTCAAACTTTTTGGAATCTGTGAAAGACACGCCGGCGTCGTTGGTCGAGGCCATGCGCTACTCCGCCTTGGCACCGGGGAAGCGTTTGCGACCCTACCTGGTGACCGAGTGCTGCCGGGTAGTCGGGGGTCCGACAGAGGCGGCCTTGCCCGCCGCCGCCGCTATCGAGTGCGTACATGCCTTCTCCCTAATTCACGACGACTTGCCGGCCATGGATGACGCCGATTTGCGTCGTGGCCGGCCGACCAGCCACGTGAAGTTCGGCGAGGCACTGGCCATCCTGGCCGGCGACGCGCTGCTGGCGTTGGCCTTCGAGTTGCTCGCGACGTATGGGGTGGGCAATGCCCACCCTGCGGGTGAAGATGCGAATCGGGTGGTGGCTTTGGTCCACGAACTGTCCCAAGCGACCGGCCGGCAGGGTATGATCGCCGGGCAAGTGGCCGACGTGGAGGGCGAAACCCAGCCGACCGAGCGGCAACGCGTGGAGTACATCCACCGATACAAGACCGCCCGCTTGCTCGAAGCGGCCTGCCAAATGGGGGTCATTTGCGGGGGGGGTACCCTGAATCAAATGGAAGCGTTAGGCGTCTACGGCCTGCACTTGGGTCGCGCGTTCCAAATCGCCGATGATTTATTGGACGTGACCGCCACCACCCAGCAAATGGGCAAAAGTATCGGCCGGGATACCGGCGCGGGAAAACAAACTTATCCGGCGTGCGTAGGCATGGAAGAGAGCCGGGCGACGGCGCGTCAAGCGGCCGAGGCGGCCGTCGCGGCTTTAGCGCCCTTCGGTGCCGAGGCCCATGCGCTGCGGGAACTGGCGACGTACGTCGTGGAGCGAACGCACTAGCAGCCCGTGGTGAAAGTGGCCAAGAGCGTTGTGGCACGGGCATCCAAGCGCCCGCGGAAACACAGGCTGGAAGCCTGTGCCACAACTTTCGTTCTCTGCGGTATGACCCATCTGCGGTAAGGCGACGGAGCGGGCGATGAGACTTCTGGAGAAGATGAGGGGTCCGGCGGATTTGCGGTCTTGGTCCATGGGCCAACTGGCGACCCTCGCGGAGGAAATCCGCGCCCGGATCGTCGAGGTGGTCGGGCGGAACGGCGGGCATCTTTCCAGCAACCTGGGAGTTACCGAACTGACCATCGCCCTGCACCGCACCTTTGATTTCTCCAAAGATCGCCTGCTCTGGGACGTAGGACACCAGTGCTATCCCCACAAGCTCCTCACCGGGCGGAACGCCCGCTTTGACACCCTGCGCAAGGCCGGCGGTATCTCCGGCTTCCCCTCCGCCGCGGAGAGCGAATACGACCTGTTCGACGTCGGCCACGCCGGCACTTCGATCGCCACGGCGGTCGGCCTGGCCCGGGGTGACCAGATGCTCCGCCGCGACACGCGCGTCGTGGCCCTGGTCGGCGACGCCAGCATTGTCAACGGCGTGGCCTTCGAAGGACTGAACCAGGCCGGTACGCTCAAACGCCAGTTTCTGGTGGTGCTCAACGACAACAACTGGGGCATCTCGTTGACCCAAGGCGCCATCTCGGAGCACTTGGCCAAGTTTCGTTCGAGCCAGCGGTATGACCATCTGAAACGGAAGGTGCGTGAGCGGCTACCCAAGCTGCCGCTGGTGGGCAAGCCCTTGTTCGAGACCCTGGACATGCTCAAGGAGGGGATCAAGGCCACGCTCGCCCCGCACCAGATTTTTGAGCAACTCGGATTTCAGTATGTCGGGCCGGTCGACGGACACGACCTCACGCACCTGGTGGAGATGCTTGATCTGCTCAAAGACGCCCAGCACCCGGTGTTGCTGCACGTGCATACCGACAAGGGCCGCGGTTGCGACTGGGCCATGGCCGACCCAGGCAAGTTCCACAGCCCCATGCCGTTCAAGGTCGAAGCCGGCAAGGTGACCATCCAGAACGGACCGGGCAAGAGCTGGACCAGCGCCTTCGTGGAGAGCCTTTGCCGGTTGGCGGAGACGAACGACAGGGTTTTCGCGCTGACCGCCGCCATGCCCAACGGGACCGGGCTGGACAGGTTTGCCGAACGCTTTCCCGAGCGTTTCCTGGACTGTGGGATTGCCGAAAGTTGCACGGTGGACATCGCCGCGGGGTTGGCCTATGCGGGCATGCGCCCCGTGGTCGCAGTGTATTCGACCTTCCTGCAACGTGGGTTCGACCAAGTCTTTCAGGAGGTGGCCCTCCAGGGGCTTCCCGTGCTGTTCTGCATTGACCGGGCCGGTCTGGTGGGCGGCGATGGTGCGGTGCATCACGGCTTCCTGGACATCGCCTATCTGCGCGGGTTGCCGGGCATGGTCTTAATGGCACCGGCCGACGAGCCGGAGTTGTACGAGGCGCTGAAGCTGGGGCTGTCCTTATCGGGGCCGGCAGCGATCCGGTATCCGCGGGACCAGGTTCCCGAGCTCCTCCCCCGTTGCCGGCCGTTTGCCCTGGGCGTTTCGCGAAAGGTCCGCGCGGGCAACGCCGCAACCATCCTGGCCTACGGGACGCCCACGCTCGCGGCCGTGGAGGCGGCGGAACTGCTCTCCGCCGAGGGAGTCGAGGTCGCCGTGGTCAACGCCCGGTTCGCCAAGCCGATCGATCGGGACATGGTCGCCGCCGCTTTTGCGCGGGGGCGTCCGGTGGTCACGGCGGAGGACCATTCGGCCAGCGGCGGGTTCGGATCGGCCGTCCTGGAGACGGCGCAGGAACTCGGATTGGATACCCGCTCGTCGGCGCGTCTGGGTCTGCCGGCCGAGCACTTCGTGGCGCACGGTTCGCGCAAGGGGCAGTTGGCGGAGGTCGGTCTGGATGCCGCCGGGATTGCCGCGGCGGTGATGCACTTGCTCGGACGCGCTACCGCGACCGTAGGCACGGCGGAGCGTGTGTTGGCCGCGGATCGGGAGTCCGCCGTAGGGGGAAGGAGCGGGCTGGCCGAGGGGTGGCCCGCCTTTTCAAAGGTGGAGGGCCCGATCTCCTCGGTGTTCACCTCCCCCCCTTGCTGAAGCGATGGGTCAGCCGCCGTGGAAAGCGGGCGCACTCTTGAATAGAATGGCAGGGGAGGATCCGCCTTCTATGTCCCATTCCAAGTCAGCCCGGCGCGTGTTCATTCTCGGCAACCCTGAGAAAGGGTCCGTGGCCCTCACGCTGGCCGACCTCAAGGAGTTCGCGGCCGCCCGGTGCGAACTGGTCGGAGCGGAGTTGGGGCTGGACGCGCGCAAGGCGATCGAAACCGGCGCCGAAATGGTCGTGGTGCTGGGCGGTGACGGGACGTTCCTGGGCGTGGCGCGTTCGCTCGAAACGCACGCGATTCCGCTGATCGGGGTCAATCTGGGGCGGCTCGGCTTTCTGGCGAATTTCTCGCTTGAAGAGCTTAAGGCCCATTTCACGCAGACGATTGACGATCCCTCGCTGATCGAGACGCGCATACGCCTGGACGTCAACGTCTACCGCAAGGAAGAATTGCGGTTCACCAACCGGGCACTCAACGACTGTGTCATCCAGGCCGGCCCGCCGTTCCGCCGCATCGAACTGTCCGTGTTCCTCGACGGGGAGAAGCTCACCGACATCGGCGGGGACGGCGTAATTGTGTGCACCCCGACCGGCTCCACGGCCCACAATCTCTCGGCCGGCGGTCCGATCGTACAGGCCAGCGTTCATGCCATTGTCCTGACACCGCTGTGCCCGCACTCGCTGACGCACAAGCCGCTCGTGGTCGAATACAACTCCCGCATCGAGATTGTGGCCAAGGCGGTCAACCAAGGGAGCATGGCCATCATCGACGGGCAGGTGGCCTGCCCGCTGCAGGCGGATGATCGAACGGTGATCACCCGCTCGCCGGTGCCGTTGCGGCTGGTACGCAACCCACTCTATCCCAATTGGAGCAAGCTGATCACCAAGTTCGGCTGGGGCCAATTGCCCGAGTGACCGCTGCGGCGTTGACCTGCTCGGCGGATCGGCGGTATTCTGCCGCGCATGACGATCCAGTTTCAGTGTCCGGCCTGTAGTCAGCCGATCGAGATCGATCCGGAGTGGGGCGGCCAGGCCGTGGTTTGTCCTTACTGCCGTAAGGCGGTGACCGCCCCGTCCGCGTCAACGTATTTCCCCGCAGCCCAGGCGCCGATCGCCCGCCCCGCCCCCCATACGGCCGCCTTCGAGGCCGTCAGCGAGGTGCCGGCGGTTCCGCAATACTTCCCCCAGCCGGCCGAACGCAACCTCGCCGCGGTCTGGGCCCTGGTGCTGAGCCTGTCCGCCTTGGCTTGCCTGATCACGGGCAACATCATCATGGCCATGCATTGGGATGAGATCGAGCCGCTGGTGAAACTAAACCAGGAAGGGAAGTCCTACGGCGAGATTAACCGCGCCTTCCTGGAGCGTTTCAACGGCCTCCCGCCGGCTTGGTTGATGGCGGTGGCGCTGGTCATGTTTCTGGCGTTCGGCCTGTGGGTGGCCGGCCTGGTGTGTGCCATCATCGGCGTCCGCCGCCCAACCCGACGAAAACTGGCGATCGCCGCCCTCGCCATTTCATGCCTGGTGGCCTTGCCGGTGATATTCCAACGTTAGGACGGAAAAGATTCCGGCTGAGTGCCGCCGGGCGCGTGCTTGAGAAACACATTGTGCCGAAACCTGTGGTCCGCCGCACCCGCACCCCCGAGCGGGGTGCGGGCGGGCGGAAAAAATCAGAAACTACGGAGCGCAGTTGCCCCAATTCGCGTACATCAAACCGCGGTCACCGGACCCGACGGACAGATTGTTGTCCGCATCGCCGAACAGCTTCGAGACGATGAACAGATCGGTGCCCACCGGGTTGGTCGTGACGGCGGCGAAATCGTACCGCCACGTGGTATCGTCCGGAGGCTGCGGGTACCGCAGCGTGTTGCCGACCACGGTGCAAGCGACCGCCGTGGGAGCGCCCCACACCCTTGCCGCGAGGCAGGCGTTGGTGGCCTGCTGCCGAGTAATGTTGCCCGTCGACGGCGCGCCCACGAAATCGATCCGGTAGGTGATGTCGAAGAAGCTATCCACCGCCCAGGTCCCGCCTGGTTGTAGGGTCAAGGTGGTGTGGCCCGGGCTCGGCAGGCCGAAGTTCGGTGCCCGCCGTGATACACAGCAGGTCGAAGTCCGGATCACCCGGAGGCAACTGCCCAAAGAGCCGGAACATGTCCGTGTCGAACGATTGCACCAGATCGCCAGGAGTTCGAGGTGCCGTGTGGGTCTCTAAATCGATGGGCAGGGTGATCATGCGGTTGTACCCCGCCAACTCTCCCGTACCCGTCAGGTCCATCTGCAGGTTGGAGTGCGAGCACTCCTTCTCCCCGCCCAGCGATCCGCCCGGTCCGTCGCAATCCACGCCGGGGATCGGCGGCGGGAACGAACAGGCCCTGGCCGACCTGCGCAGACTGCACGTGCGCTTCGCCCTGCCGTATGCCTATGGCTGGCGAGGCTGTGCGTACTGCGGCAACTCGCTGGCGAAAGGGGGCAGGAGTGATAATCACGCCTTGCCTGGCGCACAGATGGGCCGCCCCGCCCCCGAGAAGGGCGGGGCGGCCTCGAAACGCTCAGGCTCCACCACTACGGGCTCTGGTTGCCATTCCGTGCAGCCGTATCGCTGCGGTCCGTGCTATTGATCTTACCCCCACTGAGCCCCCTGCCCTGCACGTCATACTTGAAGTTGACGGCAGTGGTAGCCTGCCCATTCCGCGCGGCCACGTCGGTCCGGTCGGTCGCGTTAACCTTGTGAGCGCTCAACCCAGTGTTGTTCACGTTACCTTGCAGCACCGCCATCTGCACGTCGCGGTCCCCACCCAGCGCGTTACCCGCCAGGTCGGTGACGGCCGTACTCACCGTGATGGTGTAACGGTCCATGTTCGGCAGCGGCGTCGCAAACGTAAACTCATACTGATTGCCACTGACCAGCGCGATGGTCGGAATATACGGCCCCGGATTGTTGATGCCCGTCGCCTGCACCGAACCGGCCGGTACGCTCACCGCTTCGGAGAAGGTGCACCGTAACTTCATGGGATAAACGGGCGTGCCGGTGAAGATACGCGGTTCAACCGAGGCCCCGTTCTGCGTGTTCGCCGTCTGGTTGAGCGGAATACCGAACAGCCCCACCGTGCCGTGCTGTAACACGCTCAGCCACGAATCCAAAATCGTCGGCGGCGTGATGTCCCAGATGTAGTCTTCAACGTAGTAATCCTCCGTCTCCCCGTACTGGTAGCCCTGCTGAGGTCCGGAGCTGCCTTCACCCGGGCCGCCCGACGAAATCCACAGCTGCTCGGATAGCGTGATCCGCATCCAGATCGGGATCGGGTCCTGTCCTGTCGTCGGGTGCCACGGCTTGAACGGCAGAGTCGTCACCGGGTACTGGCCGGGCCCGGCGAAGGCCAACTGCTGGTTCTGAACGGACCACTCCGGTGCGAAGTCATTCAGCCCGCACAGTTGCACATCATCCCAGTCCCCGTCCCGATTCCAGTCGAACCACACGTTGACGAAGAGCACGTTTAGAGGATTCACCACCGTGACCACGTAAGTCAACGTCGTCGGGCGGCAGTGCGGGAGCACCAACGGGAACATCACCCCGTCATCCGCTACGTCGCGGTTCGGCGAATCGGTCGGCGGGTCGATATATGGCCAGGCCGTCTGCGTCCGGCAGTAGGTCCGCCTTGTTTACGAAACTTACTCGTTTGCTTCCGCCCATTCGTGGGCCGTTTCCGCGCTCCTTCACGACCAATCTCAGCGGGTTGGAATGGAATCTCGCGAGGATGCAGGCGAGCGCTCCCATCTTTCCTCTCCTCATCGGCGATCCCATGTGACGTCAAATCAGCTGGGTCCTCCCCGCCCCCTCACGGGGGCGGGGAGACCCGAGTTAAAACACACCTTGGTTACGGTACCGAGTTCCCAAACCGGGCCTGCACCCCCGTCACGTCGAGCGCGTTGATCACGCCGGCCGTGGTGGGCGGAACGCGAATCACGTCATACGTGAAGTT
>JAZDKM010000026.1:0-29355 GCA_043803085.1 Planctomycetota bacterium | reverse complement strand
CTGCCCCTGGCCCGCCTTGCCGCCCCACTCGATGGTGCCGGCCGCGTCGTAGAGCACCTGCCACACCGGCACCGGGATCATGTTTTCATCGGTGTCCTCCGCCGCGTAGGTCAAGCTGGCCTTGGAGAGGCCGGTCAGGTTGGCCAGGCAGGTGGCCAGCTTGGCCTGCTCGCGGGCCTTGCGCAGCGAGGGCAACAGGATCGCGATCAACAACGCGATGATCGAAACCACCACCAATAATTCCACCAGCGTGAACCCTTGGGAGTGCCTAGCTCTTGGCGCACTTTCCACATGAACACATACACTCATTACATAGTTCCCCTATTAAGACCTTCCAGTCCCTCAAAACCCTTGGAGAACTGTGCAGGCGGAGCCGATGCAGGCATTCGGCGTGGCTCGATGCGTCGGCTCGCGGGCACCGCGCATCCAACTATAACGACCATTTCTATTATCGCGGATCGACCTTGGGTTGTAAAGCCCAAATCAGAGAGTTTATGATACCGGGGGCTGACCCCCCCCTGGCCAACCGCCGAGACGGCGCTGGCCGCTAAACCTCATCGGGCTTGGAAATCCATTCGCCGCCGGGCGCCGGATAGTCCAGAAGTTCGCCCGGCTCGAAGTAGAGGGCGATTTCCGTTCGGGCCGACTCCGGCGAGTCGCTGCCGTGGACGAGGTTGAAGGTCTTGCTTACCCCCCAATCGCCGCGAATGGTCCCCGGGGCGGCCTCGTACCCGAAAGTCTTGCCCATCAGGGTGCGGGCCATCTCGATGCACCGCACCCCTTGCAGCACCAGGACCACGACGGGACCGGAAGTGACGTAGTCCAGCAGACCGGGATAGAAAGGCTTGCCCCGATGCGGGGCATAGTGGCGTTCGGCCAGTTCGCGGGAGATGCGGATCATCTTCATGCCGACGATGGTCAGGCCTTTGTCCTCGAAGCGTTGCAGGGTCCGACCGATCAAACGCCGCTGCACACAGTCCGGCTTGAGAATCATCAATGTCCGTTCCACGAAGCCCAGTCCTTTCCTCTAGCAGCCCGTGGTGAAAGTCCGTGGGACCGGCTTTCCAGCCGGTCAATGTCGCTTCTTACCCCGAAGAAGACCGGCTGGAAAGCCGGTCCCACAGACCAAGGCGGTTTCACCACAGGCTGCTAGAGAACAGCTCCTGACCCCCTTTTTTCCCGTCAGCCAACCGCGATTGTAAGGGCCGATGCGGGGAGCTACAATGAGATCGTTCACCCGTCATTCGGCGTCGGCGTGGGCGCCGGGCGGTGGTTCCCTGCGGGACGGCAAGCTAAGGAGTATGAACGTGCCATCAGGGCGAATACCGGTCTGTGGGTGGTCAGTGGGCATGATGCTGCTGGTTATGGGTGGCCTGGTTGGCTGTGGCGGCGGGTCGGGGGTGCCCGCGCTGCCCGATGAGATCATAGTCTGGGGCGATCCCGACCCCGCTAACCAGGATGATGAGTACGCGAGCATTCGCGACGTCAACGATCTGGACGAGCGTTTCGTCGTAATCGGCACCAACGGCATGGTCCAATTCGCTAACGAGAAGGTCTGCACCGTTTGCGAGGCCGAGGGCGCGACCATCCTGATCGACGGCACGCCGCGGATCAACATCCGCTTCGGTTCCGGGCCGGACGGCTTCGGCGGACGCCGACCGTTCCTGGTTTCGACCGACGGGTACTACATCGAGGTGGTCGAGCAGAACAACGCGATCATTTTTCAGGAAGAGATCGAGCGTTTCGAGGAGGACGACTACCTCGGCGACGACCTCGCGGAACAGGTCGGGACGATTCCGAATCCGGCGTTGGAGGGGTAATCGCATGACTCACCGATGCGTGGCGAGGGGCACCGTCATCCTCTGGATTCTCGGGGCGGGAGCGCTGGCCGCGAACGCGGCGGGGCCGCCCCAACCGGCCACCGCGGACGAGATCAAGCAGATGCTTGCCTCCGCGAAAGAGTCCAAGGACTACGACAACGCCGACCTGGTCTATGTCCTCGATGAGGCGGACGTGTATGTTCAGGACAGCGGCCTGGCCACTACCGAAAGCTGTCAGGTCATCAAGGTCTTGACCGACGCCGGCGTGCGCTCCCAGGCGGTGCTCCGCCAAGAGTTCGACCCCGCGACCAATCGGATCACGGTCAAGGCGGTCCGTATCCACCGCAAAGACGGCGGCCTCGAAGAGGTGGCGGTTACCGCAGTGATCACCCAGCCGGCGCCCCAACACGCCATCTACTGGGGCAACCGGCAGCACGTGTTGGACATCCCACGTCTGGAGATCGGTGATGGCCTGGAAATCCGCATCAGCAAGATCGGGTACAACATCGCTTACCTGGGTGATGCGGAGGCGTCGGCGAGCCGTGCCGGCGGCGAGACGCTCCAGCCGCCGATGCCCGGCCACTGGTACGAGGTCACGCTCTTCCAGAACAACTACCCGATCCTCAAGAAGCGCTACTCGGTGCACATGCCCAAGGACAAACCGGTCCAGTACGAGGTCTACAACGGCAACCTGAAGTCCTCGCTCTGGTTCGCGGGCGACCGGCACGTGTACACGTTCTCGAACGAGAACATCCCCAAGCTCAAAGAAGAGCCGCACGGACTCGCCCCCGACGACTGCGCCGTCAAGCTGGTGATGGCCACCGTGCCCGACTGGGAGATGAAATCACGCTGGTTCTGGGACGCGAACAAGGCCCAGTTCGACGCCGACGACGAAGTCCGGGCCAAGGTGGCCGAGCTGACCGCCGGTCTGAACGACGACGAAGCCAGGATCGCCGCGTTGAACCACTGGGTGGCGGACAACGTCCGGTACTACGGCACGAGCCGCGGCCCCTGCGAGGGCTTTACGCTGCACAAAGGGACCGAAACCATCCGCGATCTCGGCGGCGTGTGCAAGGACAAGGCCGGCATGCTGGTGACCCTGCTGCGGGCCGCCGGGTTCGAGGCCTATCCGGCGTTGACCATGGCCGGCTCGCGGGTCGAGACCATCCCCGCCGATCAGTTCAACCACACGGTTACGGTGCTGAAGGAACCGGACGGCAGCTTCCGTATCCTCGATCCCACGTGGATTCCCCTGAGCCGCGAGATGTGGTCCAGCCGCGAGGCGCTGCAGCATCTGGTGTATGGCACGCCGGAGGGCCAGACGCTCACCCTGTCGCCCTACTACCCGCCGGAGTACAACCAGCTCGTCTGCCGGAGCGAGGGCGTGCTCGGCCCCGAGGGCACGTTGTCCACGCGGATCACCATGGACCTGCAGGGCTATCCCTGCACCTATCTGCGGCGGTACGCGGACCGTTATCCCAAGCCCGAGCAACGGGCCGCCTTCGAGCAGGCCCTGAACATCGCCCCCAACGCCCGGCTCGAGGAATTCGCCTTCACCGATCCCCGCGACTATTCCCGCGACGGACACGTAGACATGAAAGTGTCGGCCTCCGGCTATGCCGCCGGCGCGCAGCGGGTGCGGCTGTTCCGTCTCCCCCTGATGTCGCATCCGTTGGCCAACTGGTTGATCCCCGATTTCTTCTACCCGGTTGACACCGAGAAGCGCGAGTTCGGGATGCGGATGCGGGCCACCCGTTTGGTGCGTTATGAGGAGACCCTGAAGCTGCCGCCCGGGTGGAAGGTCAAGCACGTCCCGGACAAGAAAACCCTGGATTCGGGCTCGGCGGCGCTGACCTTCGAGGCCACGCCCGGCGAGGGGACGCTGACGTATCGTTTCGAGTTGGCGCTCAAGAACCACATCATCCCGCCCAAGGATTATCCGGACTGGAAGAAAGCGGTCGAGGCCATGAAGGAGATCACGGAGGCGTGGATCGTCTGCACAGTTGAGGAAGATTAACAAGCTATCAGCTATCAGCCGAAGACCGTGGAGAAATGGATGATGACCAAGGTTCCGTTCCTTGCTGCTCAACGCCGGCCCCAGTCTCGGTTTGTCGGCCTGGGGGCGGCGATCCTGTTCCTCGTCGCCGCGCCGGGCTGCCATGCCGCGACCCGCACGGCCATCACCGCTTCGACCGCTCCGGACCTGAGTATCGGCGCGGAACAGTTTCCCGAGGACGACGCGGTCCTCCTGCGTTGGGAACACCACTGGACGCTGCGCCCCGACGGGTCGGTCAGCCGTCGCGAGCACCGCTGGGTCAAGCTGCTGAACTCCCGGCCGATCGGTCGTTTCGCGGACCCGCGCCTCGACTTCTGCGCGGGGGAAGATGAGCTCAAGGTCCATACCGCCCAGAGCATCCTCCCCGACGGCCGGACCATGCCCGTGCCAAGTTATTCCTTCAACCTGGCGGGGCCGGACGACGTCGGCGGTTGGTCGGAATACGCCGCGTGGCAACAGCAGGTGATCTGCTTCAGCGGCATCGAGAACGATGTAGTTCTGGAACTCGATTATGAGGTCATCACCCGGCCGGGCGTGCTGCCGTGGATCAGCGCGGAGTTGCGCTTGGACGATGAGTACCCGACGGTGCAGCGCGTGGTGTCGGTGACGGTCCCGGAAGGGACCGTGCTGCACCACGGCGTCGATCACCTCTCTATGGGCACGAGCGAACCCACGCAGTCTGCCGCGGGTGGAATGACGACGTTTTCCTGGACGTTCGCCAACTTGCCCGGGTCGCCGGCGGAGCCGCAAGCGCCGCCTTGGCGGCAGCGCTGCCCGCGCCTGCGCTTCAGCACCTGTCCGAGCGCCCAGGCCTGGGTCTCCGCATTCGTGAGGTGCGTGGACGCGGCGGCCCAACCGACCGAGTCGATCAAGAAGTTGGCCGAGGCCGCGGTCAAGGATGAAGCCGACCCGCTCGAGCGGGTGCGTAAAGTGGCCAAGAAGCTGCACGACTCGTTCAACGTCGTCGATTCGCCCAAGGCGTTACGTTCGTTAGCGTGCCGGCCGGCCGCCGAGGTGCTCCGCTCGAACTATGGGAATCCCTTGGAAGCGGCGGCGTTGTGCGCCGCCGCCCTGCGGGCGCTGGAGCTCGAGGCGTCCGTCGAGGTCGCCGTGGAGGCGGCCGCGTGGGATGAGCGCGTCCCCACCGAAGCCGCTTTCGCGGGGGTGGTCGTGGCGGCGGGACTTCCCGACGGGCGGACCTACATTCACCCGCAGCACGGCATCTTCAGGAATCCGGGGAGTTTCGGGAAACATTGGTTACTCGGTCTCACCGAAGCGGGTGCGCTGCACGCCACCTATCTTGAAGCCCGCGGCGAACGGGTGCCCAGTGAAATCCAAATCACCGGGAAAGTGACGATCGACCCGGAAGGCAAGGCCGCCGGGGAGCTGCGCGTCCGCCTCACCGGGGCTTTCTATGATCCCGAGCCACTGCAAACCGCCGACCCGCAAGAGGCGTTGGTCAAGAACGTGGTGGCCCGAGTCCTCAGCGACTTCAAAGTCACCGAGCATTCGGTCGCGACGCTATCCGATGAGGTGCTGCGGGCAACGGCCCATGTAGCCTCGAAGGAAACCCTCAAGAAGTGTGGCACGCAGTACCTGCTCACGTTGGGCACCGGGCCCGCGTTCCTCACCGAATTCCCCCTGCCGCTGAACCGCTCGTACCGGAAGACCGCGGTGGACCTGGCCGGCCCAGTCCGCGAGAACATCGACCTGACCATCGAACTCCCGGAGGGCTGGACCGCCACGACCGTTCCGACCCCCCTTAGCCTGTTGCAGGGATCCTGGGGGACGTTGGCCCAGCAAACCGAGATCGACGGCCGAACCGTCCGGTTCCGTCGCACGGCCGACTTGGCGACGGGTCCGATCGCTTCCGAGGACTTCGCCCCGCTCCGCGAGGCCCTCAACAACCTGCGCAACGCTCAGAACCTACTGCTGGTTTGCGGCAAGTGAAGACCGGGGGAGCTTCCTTAGAGCGTCTACGCAAGAAGATGTGGAACCGGCTTTCCAGCCGGTCAGCGATGGGCTAAGTAGGATCCCATAATGATTCATCCACGGCCATCTTGGCCCCGGCAGGGGCCAAGGATCGTAGCCCCGGGGGTAATGGGTTAGTTTGACGACTCGGAATCCAAGAGGCCAACGATCTCAGCTATCGTCCAGGGATGATCGGACAAACCCGCGGCTACGGCTGGCGTTGTTCCCAAGGTCTGATGAATGCGGGCAAAGTTGTAGTGCATGTAGTGGAGGGCGACGGCGTGCACGAGGTTTTCGACCTTCTTGCTGAATCCGTTGGTCAACCGGGCAAAACGCCGCATCGACATCCGCATCGTCAAATTTTGCCGTTCGACGTACCTGGTGGATACGTGGTCTTTATCCGGTAGGGCGGTTATTACCGTCTTCTTGCTGCCGTTGCACACGGCCGGACTGTAACGCACGTCCCCTTCCGGCGCTTCCCCGTAGAGCTTCACAAGCTGAGCAAAGTCTACCTCGAATTCAAAGGCGTTCTCAACGGCGTCCAAGTACACCTTATAGCCGTCCGTGGTTAGCTGAATCCGGTTGATGACCCGTCCGGCCAAGTCAAGCATGAACTCTCGCGCCGTAGGAGCGTCACGCCGTCCTATCATAAACGAGGGGACGAGCTTCGTATCGGCGTCCATCGCCGTCCAGGTCCACACGTCACCAAAGCCGAATTGCCCCTTCAAATGCCCGGGAAGGTTCTTTTCCTTGGCATAGCAGAATGCCCAGATTTCGTCGCACTGGATACGCCTACACCGAAGGCCGCGGATCATGCGATCTTGATAGGAAGTGCATGCCAAACCGAGGTCCACCAGCAACTTGACCACGGTGTTCTTGGCAACACCAGTCATGCGGCATGTCGCCCGAATGGAGTTGCCTTCCACCAGGGCCGCGATAACCCGAACCCGATCTTCTTTGCTTAGCCGGTTCATACTGACTAATATACTTGAGCGGACATGCAATGTCAAGCAAAAAGTATCAAAAAGACTGCTTGTAAATCAGTTTGCAGGTCGATATCATTGAAGACAATAAAGAAGGGTGGCACCGGTGGCGCGAACATCCGTCGGTGCCTAGGATGCCCTGAAAAGGGCGAGATCAAGGCCACCGGGCCGGTTCGCCGGCCCGGAAGCCTACGACTGCTCGAACGCAGCGTCCTGGGGGTCACAACTCAAGCGCTGCGTTCGTTTTCTATTTTTCCTGGGGCGGCAGTTCGCCCCCTGAAACCTCTCATTAAGCATCACCTCCTGTTGATCCACCGAGCGTTGCCATAACCGATTCAATCTGTTTGCCCGGTTTCCATCGGCGATCGGCGCGCACGCCGACCATTCTGAACGCATCACCGGCTGAGAAATTATGCTCTATTACGACGCGCCGGAATTTCATCAGTGCGCCGCCGATTCCGCGTGGCCCTCGAAGTTTCAAGGTTTCTACGAGAGCATCGCTAGCTATCCCCGCTGGTTTCGAGGCCAAAACTCGAAGGAAAGCCAACGTCGTATCCAGGTCGGCCTTCTTCTTCTCAAGGCGATGTGGAACATGCCCATTGCTAGGAGGCCGACCACGTCGCGCTGTTGCTGGAGCGCCGATAGATCGTTGAGAAACGAGTTTGTGAAATGCGGCAGCCTCTTCTGCGGTGTCGCACTCAGCAACGCATCCCTCGATTTTCAGACGTATGGCCATGCGGCGAATTATAGGTCATCAGAAATGCCATGCAAGAGAAAAATGCAATGCGATGCGATTATTTCTTATGTTCGGACCAACGTGCTTGAGCGGCTCTTCGGGCGATTGCAGTGCGGCGCTTCGCGCTGAGCTTAGCAGCCCTGGCCTTGCCGCCCTTTAGGCCGCCGAGACGGCCAAGTTCAACGGCAGCGGGGTTTTTAGACGGCTGTTCTGGCTCTGGGGGCGATTCCGAAGTGCTCGCATCGACGATTGCCTTAGCGATTTCGTTCAGGTCCAGTCGCTTGCCACCCTTGCTTGAGCGTTTACGCATTGCTTGATTCTATGGTGCTGGTAGAACTCACGCAAGCCAGATACCACCCAGATTGCCCCGAAACCTTTTTGGTACGAAAAAAACAGTTGGAGCCCTTGCCCCCTAAACCTAAAAACGGTAGAAGTCGATGGACTGATTGGTGGAGAAATACTACAATATGGCGGGTAACTGCACCGCGCCGCTAAAGTTGGGCTTTAACATGCTCCAGGTTATGTCTGTATATCACGATTGGTCACAGCCGGTGGAACGGACGCCCGGTGGGATTTCTGGGCCTGACTCCGGAAGCTTCCCTTTAACCATTCCGGCACCAGATGCAACGGTTGAGCAGGTTCGGTCATGGATTGTAGACTATACCAGGGGCATCATCTCAGGTTCCCTCAAAAGTGAGCCCTCAGAAAGGCGTTTCCAAGGCTTTGGAGCGTCCAACATCAGTATGCGCTGACAGAAATGCAGAAGGAACAGAACGAACAAGGCAAAACAGACCTTACAAAGTCTGACGAAATCCACGAGCGGAGCGCCGGTCCATCCGGAGGAGACTTCCTTCCTCCGGAACTGGCCGAGAAAATACCGCCCGAAGTTCGCCAAAAGGTGGTCTCTTTATTCCTCGAAGCGAGAACGGGCTTCGATCCAATCACCGCAAAGATCACCCCCGAGCACATCATCAAGGCGATGGAATTAGCGAAAGATAACGCTGATAAGAATTTTGCGTTTGCTAAAGGATCGCGCTGGTTTCAGTTGGCTGTCTTCTCGATCACCGTGGCAATTACTCTATTCCTGATCGTTTATTTAATAGAAAGAGACAAGTCTCAGTTCCTCGCCCCCCTACTCTCCGCATTACTTGGTTTTGCCGGCGGGTACGGTCTTGGACGCAAGACCAAGTAGGATTCAAACTAACCCACTACCGCCCCGGGCGGAACCCGGGGTAGGCCGGCGCGAGAAACCCTTCGCCCCGAGAGGGGCGAAGGAATCATCCTCCGCCCCTCTCGGGGCGGAACCTCCAAACCCATGGGCCGCAAAAGCGATCATCCTGTGCTCGCCCCGCCCGGGGCGGGTCTGCCCTGGTCCCAGGCCTTGATGGGGCGCTATTTCCTGCTGCCCTACTTCTGCCTGACGCATTCCTGGGACGGCGCCCAGCGGGTGTTTCAGCGGGAGGGCCGGCGGGTTCTCGATCTGGCGGAGCCTCTGACCGGTGATGAACTCGCCACCCGTGTGCTGGTGTACGGCGTCATCGGCATCGAGGACAGTTCGCGCTATTGGTCGGTGGCGCTGGCTTTGGAACACCTGATCATCGTCGGCGAGATCATGGCGGAGATCGTCGTCGCCCTCAGCCACGATCAGGCGCCGTCGGCTCGCGTGGACATCGCCGGGGTGAAGCCGCCCGGGAAACTGCCGGCCGCGGAGGCCATCCAGGCCTACCGCAGCCTTCTGGCACGCTACCAGCGGCGGATGCGTGAGGAGATCGGCGAGCGCCGCTCCCGCCGGCTGCTGGATCACCCGTGGTTCGGCGAGATCAACGTGCACCAGTGGCACTGCCTGGCGGCCATGCACCAGCGCATCCACCGCCGCCAGATCGAGGCGATAGTTAAGTGCTTACACCGCGGAACCGGCTTTCCCCTCTGAGCCTTAGAGCTTCTAATAGAATGGACCTGATAGAATGGACCTGTGGGACAGGCTTTCTAGCCTGTCGCTGACCGGCTGGAAAGCCGGTCCCACATCTTTCTGTTAGACGCTCTTAGTGAACGCTTCACGCCCCATGGGCGGCAATGCGGGCTTTGCCGAAGGCGGCCCGGCACGCATGCATGCGGCGCTGCGCCCAGATGTCCGTCTTGGGATAGACGTGTTTGTCGGCCGCCAGGCGCAGGTCAATCGTTGCGGTCACCGGCTGGGGCGCAGCGGACGTACACGCCGCCAAAACGGCCCCATCCGGCGCAATGATGATGGCGGCGGACTGGGAGGTCCCCACCACGTAAACCCGGTTTTCCGCTGCGCGGGCACGAAGGATCGCCTGATCATCAGGCATGCCGGTCACGAACAGAATGGCGGCACCCTCCAACGCCCGAGCCCGGGCGATAGCATAAGACAGGGTCCGACTGCCCCGGATGCAAGCATAGGTCCCGAATGCCTCGCAGACCACCCGATCGCGCACCGCGTCGCCCACCAGCCACTGCCCCAGCGCGCGGGCGTAGACCGCAAACCGTTCGGCCGTCTCCACGTTCGGCAGGCTGGTACCGATGACGCTCGTGCCCTGGCTGGCCAAGGCCTCCAGGAGGTCATGGCCATCCTCGTCGTCAGTCAGGGGCAGGAGGCAGCAGGTTGGCACCGCCGCCACGGTGACCTCGCCCAAACCGTCGGCCTCGGGCAGCACCGGCGGCTCCTCCGTCTCCAGCCGATCGCGGACCTCGCCCGATAACCTGGGCACGACGGGCGGGTGTACGGCGACATCGGCCACCAGCACCACCGCTTCGTCCGGCGGCGCCTGGGCCAACGTCCGGCCGGTGTGATCGACGATGAGGCTTTGCCCGCAGTAGCCCAGGTCGGGCGTTTCCATGCCGAACTTGTTCGCGCAGACCAAGGGCACCGCGAACTCGCGGGCCCGCGCGGCGATCAGGAAATCGGGCTGCGGGTTGTAATACGTACCGGGGGTCCGCGCCACGTTCACCCAGCAGGTCGGCACACAGATGAGCCGAGCGTGCTGGGCAGCCAAGGCGTGGACGGTCTCGGGGGCACGCGCGTCGGCACAGATCACGAGGCCGATCTTGCCCCAGCGTGTCTGGATCGGGACCACCTCGTCGCCGGGGACGAACAGATCGTTGTCATCACCCCAGAGAAAGGTCTTGCGATGGATGCCCAGCACGCGGCCCCGATGGTCGATCACCACCGCGGCGTTGGCCAGCGCCGCGCCGCGGTCCTCGATAAATCCGCACACGAGGTGCAGGCCATGCCGCTTCGCCCGGGACGACAACTCCGCAAAGAACGTGGCGTTGTCGAGCACACCGGCCGCCCGATAGGCCGCTGCGCTCCCAATAGCATAGGCCGGGTAGGCGCACTCCGGCAGTACGAGCAGTTCCGCGCCGCGGTCGGCGGCCTGGTCGATCGCCCAGTCGATGTCGGCGAGAGCATCGGCCGGGGCCGTCAGCTTCGACGCCCGCAACTGCGCCGCGGCCGCCTTGAGGGTCGTGGAGGATTTCGTCATGCGGGCAGCATAGCCGCCGGGGTTTGCTTTTCAACCAACGCGGACCCACCTATAATCCTGAGAGACCGGAATGAACCATCGGTGAAACCGGTTCCAGCGCTTCACCTATGAGTAAAGAGGACTATTACGGTATTTTGGGCGTGGGGCGGTCCGCGACGCAGGACGAGATCAAGCGCGCCTATCGCAAGCTGGCGAAGCAATATCACCCCGATCGGAATCCGGGCAACAAAGCCGCCGAAGCCAAATTCAAGGAGGTGCAAGAGGCCTACGAGGTGCTGAGTGACGCGGACAAACGGCGGGAGTATGACCACTTCGGCCGCGCCGGCGTGGGCCGCTGGCAGGAACAACCGCAGGGGCAGCGGGTCTACACCTGGGGTGGCGGCTCACAGATCAACTTTGACGACCTGGAGGACCTGTTCACCGCGTTCGGCGGCGGTTCGAAGGATCAGGCCAGCGTTTTCAGTAGCTTCTTCGGCCAAGGGGCAGGGCGGCGCCGCCGCGCCGCCGCACCGCGACGCGGCGCCGACGTGGAACAACACCTGTCCCTCTCTTTCGAGCAGGCTATTCATGGTGCCAAGGTGGACGTGCAGCTCGCCACCGCCGACGACGGACGACGCGAGACGCTGAGCGTCACCATTCCGCCCGGCGTAGAAAACGGCCAGCGCATCCGCCTCCGCGGCAAAGGCCCGCCGGGCCCTGACGGGGGCCCGCGCGGCGACCTGTTCCTGATCTGCGACGTCCGGTCCCACAAGTTCTTCGAGCGTCACGGGAGCGACATTCATGTGGAGGTACCCGTGTCGGTCGCCGAGGCGACGCTAGGAGCAAAGATCGACGTTCCCACCATTAACGGGACGATGACGATGACTCTGCCGCCGGGAACCAGCGGCGGAAGCCGGCTGCGGCTGCGGGGCAAGGGTATCCCGCACGGCGATTCGGGGCAGCGCGGGGACCAGATCGTGATCATTGGCGTGGTCGTTCCCAGGGACCTCACCCCGGAACAGAAACAGTTATTCGAGACGCTCGCCAAGACCGTTCACCAGGACCCGCGGAAAGACTGGTAACAGACGTTGGCCGGCGGAATGCCGCAGCAGCCAGAAGAGGAGCGTGGAGAATGAAGCATGAGCCATGCAGGATCGAGTGCTTGCGTGCTCTCCCATTCTCCATTCTCCATTCTCCATTCTCCATTTGTGTTCTGGTCGCCCAGGCGCGGCCCGTCGATGTCGGCGGAGCCACCCAGGAGGCGCTGCAGCATTCCGCTCGGCTCTACGCCGCCTTGTTCTACGGCGTGCTGGTGCTGCTGATTCTCGCCTTCGCTTGGTGGGCGCTGTGGCGGGCGAGTCGCCGCTACAAGGAGCGGCTCCGGCACAAGCCCGCGGGACCTACCCGCGTCCCGGACGTCTGGAGCATGCACAAGCCGCCGGATGAGGACCTCGACCATGAGCGCTGAACGGCGTGTCGCCCTGGTGACCGGGGCCGCCAAGCGGGTGGGACGGGCAATCGCGCTGGAACTGGCGGCCGCGGGGTGCGACGTGGCCGTCCACCATAACCGCTCTCGGGACGAAGCCGCCGAGGTGGTCCGCCAGATCGAGGCGCTCGGTCGGCGGGCGTGCCGGGTCCACGGCGACCTCTCCCATGAGCCGTCCTGGACGCACATCGTCAGCGCATGTCTTGAGGCTTTCGGCCGGCTTGACGTGCTGATCAACAACGCGGCGGTCTTCGACCCCATGCGTCCGGCCGACTTCGACGCGTCGGCCTGGGAGCGGACGCTGCGGATCAACCTGATCGCGGTGGCAGGATTGTGTCACCACGCGGCGGAACCCCTGCGGGCCGGCGGCCGGGGGTGCATCGTGAATCTCTGCGACATCGCCGCCGATCGGCCGCTCCGCGAACATCTGGCCTACTCGTGCTCCAAGGCCGGCGTGGTCGCCCTGACGCAGGCGCTGGCCGTCGAGCTGGCCCCCGGGGTCCGCGTCAACGGTGTGTCACCCGGAATCGCCGGTTTTCCCCGCGCCTACGACCAGGCCACGCGCGACCGGCTGACCGCGGAGGTCCCCTTGCAGCGCGCGGGAACGCCGGAAGACATCGCCAAGGCGGTGCGGTATCTGGTGAACGACGCACCCTACGTCACGGGTCAAATCCTCCGCGTGGACGGCGGGCGGAGTGTCAGATGGTGATGCCGGATCCGGCGCCACCCTGCTCTCCGCACGATCCACCCTCCGGAGTAGAATCATCTCCATGCCCGACACCGCGCAGAAACCCGCTCGCGTGTGGCTGGCGCTGGTCTTGATGGTGGCCGCGGCCACACGGCTGGTCGGATTGTCGGCGCTCCCTCCGGCTCTCCTCCCTGACGAAGCCGGCAACAGCTACGACGCCTACTGCCTGCTCGAAACGGGGAAGGATCGTTGGGGCGCGTTTCTCCCTTTGCATCTCGAAGCTTTCGGCAAGGGCGATTTCCGACCGGCCCTGTACGCTTACCTGACGGTCCCGTTCGTAGGGTTCCTCGGACCCGAGCATCTTGACGTGGCCGTCCGCCTGCCGGCGGCCATTTGGGGTGTCGCCACCATCGCCGGCCTCTACGCTCTGGTCCGCCGCCATTGCGACCGGCGGACGGCCCTGTGGGCGGCGCTGTTCCTGACGCTCTCGCCCTGGCACCTGCGCCTCAGCCGTTTCGGCCACGAGAGCGCCTTGACGCCTGGGTTCCTCGTCTTCGCGTTGCTGCTGTTGTCCAAAGCCGGTTGGCCGCTACGCGACCCGACCGACCCCGCGACATCGCGCCCACGCTTGCGCCGGGGGTGGATGGCGGCCTTCGGCGCCGTCGTCGCATTGGCGCTGTATTCATACGCGTCGATGTGGCTCTTCGTACCCGCAATGTTACTGACGGGAATGTACGTCTATCGCGGTTTCTGTTGGAACGCTTCTGGTTGGGGTTGTGCTCACCTCGACAGCAGGTCAGCGCGGGCTGAAGCCCGCGGCTCGCTCCTGACGGGCAGCATAGCAGGCTGTGGTGAAAGTGGCCAAGAGCGGTGTGGCACGGGCATCTTGCCCGTGGAAACACAGGCTGGAAGCCTGTGCCACAACTTCTGCCACGGGCTGATAGCCTTCGCCGTCGTGATCGCACCGTTGGTTTGGGCGATGAGCACCCATTGGGACCAAGTCAGCGGTCGGGCGCGCTACGCATCGCTGTTCCACCAAGGGTGGCCGTGGACCCAAGCCCTGAAGCAAGCCGGCACTCAATACCTGGCCCACTACGGCCCGACCTGGTTGTTCACCAAGGGCGATCAGTCACTCCAGTCTTCCACGCCCGGCGTCGGACAGCTCAACTGGATCATGGCTCCGCTCCTGGCCGTCGGGTTGGTCGTGACCTGGCGGCGGAGGAGGGAGAATCGCGCCTACCTCCTGCTCCTGGCCTGGTTGCTGTTGTACCCGGCGGCTTCCGCACTCTGTACCGATGGACCGCATACGAACCGAGCGGCCTGCGGCATTGGCGTGTTTGAGTGGATTGCCGCCATCGGGACGAGCCCCCTCATCGGGTGGTGGTCGGCGCGACGCGGGCGCGGCACGCTCCTTAGCGCCATGCTGCTTGCCGCGGTCCTGGCCAATGGGGTTTGGTCGTTCTGGCGGTATGCGGCGTTCGTTCAGCAGCCTTCCATGACGCCCCTGTTTCAGACCGATCTGCGTGAAGCCGTGGTCTATCTCCGCGACCACTGGACCGCGTACGACCGCATGTTCATCTCGGACCACGTCTCCAGGAAGCACGCCTGGGGCAACGAGCATCCCTACATCTACGTGCTGACCTACTTGCCGGTCGAGCCGGCCCGCTTTCAGGCTTGGGAGAAGGCGGTGGGTTATCGCCGGCCATACGGATTTCACTATGTGGAATCCGCCGGGCCGTTCACGTTCGGTACTCAGCCGGAGGTTTTGAAGGAACAGTTTCGTGCGCATCCCGAGCAACGCGTCTTGATTGTCGGCCGCCCAGGCGACGTGACCGGCGGGCAGCTCTTGCACACGATCCGCGACGCCTGCGGAGAGGTGCGCTTCGAACTGATTGAAGTCCTCCCGCGTTGAGTAGGGCGGGCTCCGCCCGCCGAAACAGAATGTCGGGCCAAGCCCGACCTACAGCTCATTCTCAGCACAGCCGCCATCAGCGACGCCGGCACGTTGGTTGTCGCTGTCCGGGGGACGTGTTAGTATCCGCCCCCACGCCAAGCCGGCGGCGAACCCGGATCGGACACGATGACCGAAGACAAATTCAAAGTCGAACGACTCAAGAAGCTCGAGCAACTCCGTGCGCTCGGAGTCGACCCCTACGGCGGCCGCTTTGACGGCGTGGAGCCTATCGCGGCCGTGCGAAACCGGGGCGAAAGCCTCGACATCGCCGCGGGGGCAATCCTCGACCACCAGCGCGCCCGCGTCGCCGGCCGCATCGTCCTCCAGCGCGTGATGGGCAACCTGATCTTTCTCACCGTCCGGGATGGGAGCGGGGACATTCAGTTCGGCCTCTCCAAGCGAACGCTGAAGGACCAGTGGCCGGTCATCCAGCAGTTTGATCTCGGCGACCTAATCGGGGCCGACGGCCTGCTCGGCCGCACCAAGACCGGCGAACTGACCATCTGGGCCGACCGGGTGACCTTCCTCTGCAAGTGCCTCAAGCAGCCGCCGGAGAAATGGCACGGGCTGGCCGACGTGGAGTTGCGGTATCGGCAGCGCTACGTGGACCTGTTCACCAACCCTGAGGTGCGCACGGTCTTCAAGCAACGCAGCCTGATCATCCAAGCCATCCGCGAGTACCTCCTGGGGCTGAATTACGTCGAGGTGGACACGCCGGTGCTCCAGCCGATCTACGGCGGGGCGGCGGCCCGCCCGTTCACCACCCACCACAACGCGCTGGACCTGGACCTGTTCCTGCGGATCAGCCCGGAGTTGTACCTCAAGCGCTTGCTCGTCGGCGGGATCGAGCGCGTGTTCGAGTTCTCGCGCAACTTCCGTAACGAGGGCATCAGTACCCAGCACAACCCCGAGTTCACCTTGCTGGAGCTCTACGAGGCCTACGCGGATTACCAGGTGATGATGGAGCGGACGGAGCAGATGGTCGCGGCGGCGATCGCGCGCGTGGGCGGGGGCGCGGTGCGTCCCTTCCGCGGCCATGAGTTGGACTTCACCGTCCCCTGGCCCCGGCGAAAATACGCCGACCTGTTCCGCGAATACGCCGGGGGCGAGATGAGAGATACGGCAGCGGTCCGCGCCAAGGCGCAAGCGTTGGACATCCCCCACCAGAACATGGCTGACGCCGTCGTGGTCAACAAGGTGTTCGAGGCGGCCGTGGAGCCCCAGTTGATCCAACCGACCTTGGTCTACGACTATCCGGCGGAGTTGTGTCCGCTGACCCGCCGCCATCCGGCCGACCCGACGATCGCGCTGCGCTTTGAGGCTTTCGTCGCCGGGATGGAAATCGGCAACGCCTACACCGAGCTGAACGATCCGACGCGGCAATACGAAAACCTCTCGCGCCGGCTGGCGGGCGAAGGCGAAGAAACGATGGCCGTGATGGACGAGGACTTCATTCTGGCGTTGGAACACGGCATGCCGCCGGCCGGCGGACTGGGTGTGGGCATCGACCGGCTGGTCATGGTGTTGACCGGTAGTCCCAGCATTCGGGACGTGATCCTGTTCCCCCTCCAGCGCCCATTGGCGCGGGTAGAGGACAGCGCTGACTAGGGTCCGCCGTGTGGACCGCCACGGAATCGGTCCGCGGGAGGAACCTGACGAAGGCATGCGGGATTACGAGACTCGCCCGCGCGTTCCGAGCGCCTTGGCCCGGGAGACATGCCAAGGTAGAATGACTCCTACGGGATCTGGTGAAAGAAGTGAGTATGGAGGACGCAGTTCACCCCCCATCGGGGGAAACCACTCAACATCTACTCGCCCCGGGAAGTGACCGAGCCATGAACCGCAAAATGTTTGATTGTGTTCAGATGAAATGGGACATCCAGCGAAAACAACGGGAAGAACTGATCGGGATGTCGGAGGCCGAAAAGCGTCGCACGTTGGCGGAACGGATCCAGGCAGACCCTGTCCTGGGTCCCTTCCTCCAACGTGTACGTCGAGCCGCGAGCCCTTCAGCGCGGCGAGAATCCGTGGCCTCCAAGGAGGGTTTCTGATTCAGGTCCGTAGCATCTGGGTAATACGCTGGGTCGGCAGTGGGAAACCAGGCAAAGTCACATTCCTAGAACACCTCGCCGGCGTCCTGCGTGCCATTGAGCGTGACCTTCGCAACCACGGGTGATTGGGCATCCGCCCTGCGTTTCTGCAATGTATAAGCTTTTTCTCATCGCTCGCTATCTCCGCAAACGCCTGATCGCCTTGTTCGCCATCGTGAGCGTGTGGCTCTGCGTGTTCATGGTGATCGTGGTGATCAGCGTCATGGGCGGCTTCGTGAATATGGTCAAGGAGCATTCCCGCGGGCTACTCAGTGACCTCATCGTGGACAACGCCACCCTCCAGGGCTTCCCCTATTACCAGGAATTCATCGACACCCTGCTGACGCGGCTGCCGGACACCGTGGCGGCCGCCACCCCGGTCATCTACAACTACGGCATCCTGCGCATCAAACGCATCGACTACACCAAGCCCATCCAGGTGATAGGCATCCGGCTCGACGAGTACCGCACTATCAACGCTTTCCAGGGCAGCCTGTACTACGAGGCGTATTATCCGGGCACCACCACCCTGGGGCCTCAACCGCAGCCGTTCGTGGGCTACACCGAGGACGGCGTGCCCGTCCTGCCCCCGGACTTCGAGCAGGCCTGGGCCCGCTACCGCTCCGCCCATCCCGATGACCCCGATCTCAAGCGCTTCGAGCGCACTCCGCTCGCGCCGTTCTCCGGGCCGGGACTGTTTGAGGTCGTCCTGGACCAACCGGGCTACGCCGGGGACGAGATGCCCGGCGCGATCATCGGCGTGGACTTGATCTGCGATCGGAAGCCCGACGGCGAATACCAGGAGGGGACGGCGCTGGGCAGCGAGTTGGTGATCACGGTGCTGCCCCTGACCCGCAAGGGCACCATCAGCGGGGAGGGCCCCATTCCCATCGCCATGCGCTACGCCGACCGCTCGCGGACCAAGGTCTACGACATCGACAAGATGTGCGTGTACGTCGACTTCACCTTGTTGCAGATGGCCTTGGGCATGGAGCGGATGGAACCCGAACCGGGCGCGGCCGTCCCGCCGCGGGCGTCGCAGGTGTTGGTCAAGCTCAAGGCCGGGCAGGACCTCCGGCGGGCCAAGGCGGCCGTCGAGACCCTGTGGGGCGAGTTCGCCGCGTCGTTGAACGTGCCGCCCGGCAGCAGCGAGGCCCGGCTGCTGTCCTTCGTCGGCGTCGAGACCTGGGAGGAGCGGCAGAAGGACTACATCCAGGCGGTCGAGAAAGAGAAGATCCTGGTCACCATCCTGTTCGGCGTCATCTGCCTGGTGGCAGTGGTGTTGATCGGCTGCATCTTCTACATGATCGTTTCGCACAAGACCCGCGACATCGGCATCCTCAAAAGCCTGGGGGCCTCGTCCGCCGGGGTGGCGGGCATCTTCATCGGGTTCGGCGCGGCAGTGGGGGTGGTGGGCTCATTCCTGGGGACGGTCTGCGCGGTGGTCTTCGTACATTACATTAATGAGTTACAGGACTTTCTGGCCCGGCTCAGCCCGAGTTTGCAGGTGTGGAGCCGCACGGTCTACGTCTTCGACCGCATTCCCAATACCGTGAACCCGGTCGAAGTGATCATCATCGTTGCGGTGGCCTTGCTCTGTTCGATGCTAGGGGCGTTGATCCCCGCGATTCTGGCCGGGCGGGTCTGGCCGGTGGAAGCATTACGCTATGAGTAGAGCGCTACTCGAAGCCAAAGGGGTGCACAAATCCTACATGATGGGCCGCGCTCCCGTACGCGTGCTCCGCGGGACCGACCTGTGCGTCGAAGCGGGCGAGTTCGTGGCCATCATGGGGGCCAGCGGCTCGGGCAAGAGCACCCTACTCCACATCCTCGGGGCCGTCGACGCCCCCGATCGCGGGGTGGTGCACTTCGAGGGACTGGACGTCGCCGCTCAATCTGCCCGCTGGCGCCACACCTACCGCAACCGCCGGGTGGGCTTTGTTTTCCAGTTCTACCACCTGCTGCCGGAGCTGAACGTTCTCGAGAACATCCTGCTGCCGTGCCTGGTGGGCACCTCCACGCTGCGCTGGCTGTCCAACGGATCGACCGCCCGCCGGACGGCACGCGAAATCATGGACAAGGTGGGACTGGCGGAGCGGGCCCGCCACCGGCCCAACGAGCTATCCGGCGGGGAGCGGCAACGCGCCGCCATCGCCCGGGCCCTGGTCAATCACCCGACGCTGCTGCTGGCCGACGAGCCCACCGGCAACCTCGACGCCGCCACCGGCGCGGGCATCCTCGCCGTCTTGAAGCAACTTAACCAAGAAGGGCAAACCGTCGCCATGGTCACGCACGACCCCGACGTGGCCGCCCGGGCCAGCCGCATCGTATACCTGGTCAACGGGCAGGTGCGGACGCAGCGCTGAAACGCCCCTGCCGGCCCGCAGCCGGCAAACCCCCTCTGGGAACCTAGCAGCCTGTGGTGAAACGGCCTTGGTCTGTGGGACCGGCTTTCCAGCCGGTCTTCTTCGGGGCAAGAAGCGACATCGACCGGCTGGAAAGCCGGTCCCACAGACTTTCACCACGGGCTGCTAGCCCGCATTTCTCACCACGGCGCGCCGCGGCAGTCCTGTGCCCTGAAAGGGCACGCTGTGAAAGCCCAGGGCAACGCCCTGGGTCTGAAGGCGTCCCTGATAAAAGAGCCCTGAAAGGGCGGAATGAGCAGGCCGGCAGCCAATCCCCAGTGGTGGTGAGAAACATGGGATGAGGGACCTCGCGGCCATCCGATACTCCGTGCCATGGTCGGGTGTGGCAAGAGGTTTTGGCCGATGGGGAGGGCGAGGCTCCTGCCGAGCCATGCTCCTCGGCTCGCCGGGAGGCTCGCCCTCCCTTGTTGCCAACATTACTTGCCAGACGCCCCTGGTCCCGCCGATGGGGCCCGGCTTGAACCGCATCGCCCCGGCGGTAGAATCCGCGCGGGTGGAGTGGGCTGCGGCGATCGCGTCCTGGATACCCGCAGGCGTTCTGACGCCCCGGGCGTTCAGGATGAGGAAAGTCCGAACTGGCCAGGGCACGGTGGTTGGTAACGCCAACCCGGCGCGAGCCGAGGGAAAGTGCCACAGAAACGACACCGCCTAAGTCGTGACCCAGGTCACGACCGGTAAGGGTTAATTGGTGCGGTAAGAGCGCACCGCGCCGCCGGTGACGGCGGCGGCCGGGTAAACCCCACCGCCAGCAAGCCCAAATAGGCAGCGAGAGGCGGCCCGTCTCGTGAATCCGCCGCCGGCGGATCGGAAGCTGCGGGTAGGGTGCACGAGCCGGCGGGCGACCGTCGGCCTAGAGAAATGATCGCCCGTTCCCGCCCGGGAGCGAACAGAATTCGGCTTACGAGCCCACTCCGCCCTTGTATTCGCGTGAAAAGGGGAAAACGCCCTTCATCCGACGCTTTGCGGCGGGTGGCATGGCCGAGCGTAGCGCGGCCATGTTCCGTGCCGCCCGCGCTTTGAAGCGGCGGGTGGCATGCCCAAGCGTCGCTTCAGCGACGCGCCGGCATGTTGCGTGCATCGGCGGATGGCATGGCCAAGCGTCGGGTGGCATGACCAAGCCTGCCTGCCAGTAGGCAGGCGACGGGTGGCATGGCCGAGCGTAGCGCGGCCATGTTCCGTGCCCCCCGCGCTTTGAAGCCCACCGGCCACCGGAGAGCGCGTTTCCAGGCCGCTCAGGCGTCGGCCTGCCGGGTTGGTCGTCCTTTCGGTCCGCGCGCTCTCGGTTTCTCTCGTCTACGGCCGGCCGGCTAGCGTCGTTGGTCAGAATTGGTGCATCTTCCGTGATCCGAACCGCGCCCGGCAGGAAGCGGCCCTGCGTGATCCGAACCGCGCCCGTCAGGAAGCGGCCCTGCTGAGTCGAACACTGTTCGCTCCCTCACGGTCGCGGTTCGGATAAGATGCGATCAACATGACCAACCACACTAGTCAGCAGATTGCTTGGGCTTTGGCCCAGCGAGCACGCCTCGAACCCATTCGACGCCTGCAAGTGTTCGTCGAGGAATCTCAAGACCCGCCTGGCCTTCACGGCGAATCTTGCCCTACCGGGGCTTTTCCAGCGTTTCGATCAGGAAGAGGATTTCGGCGGCCGTCGTGTGGTCCAAATCCGGAGCGTCGGCGAGGGTGCGGTCGCGGCTGCCGGCAACGATGGCTTGGAGGGCTAGGATGAAGGTACGAATGGGCCCGGTCGCGTCGGGATTGGCGGCGAGTTGCTGGAGGAACGACGCAGCCGCAGCGGGGCCGCCCGCGCGAAGTTCTTCGGTTATCTCGAACACGAGCCGGCCCGAGCGGGAGTGGTTCTCGCCGCCGTCGCGCCGGTAGGCCAGGTAGCCTGCGATGGCCTTTCGTCTCGCCTCCGCGGCGGCGGTGGGGTTTCCCGCGTCCGTCTCGATGTCGGCGAGAACTGCCCAAGACTTCCACGGCTGAGACGCGTGGCCGAACTGCTCTCCGCCTTCGATCGCCCAGCGGATTTCCTGCCGCGCTTCGTCCAGGCGGCGGAGCTTTCTCAAACGAATGACGAGATTGTTTCTTGCCCTCCCTTCGCTAGCAGCGTCGCGAATTTCGGAATACTTGTCCGCCGCCTGGCTGAGGAAGGCCGCGGCTTCCTCGGTGCGACCCAGATTGTCGTCGTACAAGATCCCGAGTTGATTCAGTGTGCTCGCCTGCCCGGCGACATTTCCGAGCCGCACCTTGATGGCGAGCGATTTCCGGTAGGCATCCTCCGCCGCTTCCGGCTGTCCCGCCTCCTGATACACATTGCCGGTCTGATGCCAGCTCACGGCGACGGTGCCCGGTTCGTCCAGCTTCGCGAACCGCTCGCGCGCGTCTTCATAAGCCTTCAGCGCCTCCTGGTAGCGGCGTTGCAGCATGCGGACGGTCCCAAGCTGGCCTTTTCCCACGGCGACCTGCCGCTCGTCTCTGAGTTTCTCCGCGCGGCGGATACTCTCTTCGTAAGCGGAAGCCGCTTCGTCGAGCCGGCCCAAGGAGAGAAGACAGTCGCCTCGTTCCGCGAAGCAGACGGACGCCATCCCCTCCGCGCCGCAACCGGACCGGTCCTGCTCGATGGCCTCGAATCGTTTCCGCGCCTCCTCCAAGAGCGGCAAGGCCTGTTCCGATCCACCGGCAGTGCTCAGCACCCGGGCCAGTAGGAAACAAGCACCCGCCAGATCGTAATCGGCATGCGGATACGCCTTTTCGCCCGCCGCCCGGGCGCGCTGGAGCAACTGCTGGGCGCCGTCGAACGCCTCCCGCAAGCGCCCGCCGGCAAGCTGCTGCTCGATCCGGGTCTGCTGCGCCTGGAATCGCGCGTGATTCCACGTCTCGCCCAGCGCCGCCGCGGCGGCGTCGCGCACCTGGCCCACGCGTTCGAGCAGGCGCGGCTTGCCGGCCATTTGCAGCAAGGTGAACAGCGAAGTGGCCAGTCCAATCGTCGCCTCCGCATCGCCCGCGCGCTGCACCTGCTCGAGCAGCGCAAACAGGTTCGGCAGCTCCAGCGCCGTCAGTGTCGCCGCCATCTCGGTGTTCTGGCTCTGCTGCTGCACGAGAAACTTGGCATACCCGCGCATCGCCTCGCCCCAACGGGCCGTCAGCGCCTCGCGTTCCGCGGCGTCCATCTGCCCGCGCACGTAGGGGCAAAGCGCGGGATTGAGCGTGAGATGGTTGTAGCGATTGGGCGTCGCCAGCCCCGTCCCGATCAAGTCGACCGCCAGCGAGGCCACGTCCGGCTCTTCCCACTCCATCATCACTCGGAACGCCTCCAGATCGACGCCGCCGTGAAACACGCCGAGCACGCGCGCCTTGTCCCGATTCGCGGGCGACATGCGGCGCAGGGAAAGTTCGACGCTGGCAAAGACCGATTTCTCCCGGCTGCCGGGGAACTTCCGCTCCATCTCCGCCATCAGCTCGACCAGCGATGCGCGGGTCGCCTCCACGCCGCGGCTGCGCAGCGCCGGGGCCAGCAGCGCCAGCGTGCGGGCGTGGCCGTGGACGGCATCGACGAGTTGCTCGATCGCCTCGCGCCCGGCATCGGCGGCTTCGCCGGCGCCGGCGGCCTCCTGGTTGAGCACGCGCTCCACGAGCTTCACGGCGTCCTCGCGGGCGAGCTCGGGCAGCTCGCGCCGGTGCCGTTCGGCAGCGAACGGCGCGGGCAACGCCTCGCGGCTGGTGAAAACGAGGCGCGTCTCGCCCTTCGCATTGAGCCGCGCGCAGAGTTTGAGAATCGCATCCAGTTCGCGGCGCGCTTCCTCGGACAGAGCTTCCGGCGTCTCGAGGTAGGGCGGCAGGAGGATGCTCTCCATATTGTCCACCACCAGCAGCGTGGACTGCTCGATGAGGGCGCGCTCGACGGGCTGGATGGCTCTCTCCAAGTCGTCAAACGTGGCGACGGAGTAATCCGGCACGAGCTGGCGGCCGATGGCGTCGAGCACCGCGGCGACGTTGCTGTGCGTCTCGACGGAGACGAACGCGGCGCGGCGAATCTGGTGGGAGCGGACCATCCAGCGGGCGAACTCGGCGGCGAGCGCGGTCTTGCCTTCCCCGCCCTGGCCGCGCACCACGGCGTAGCGTTCGTGGCGCAGCAACCGCTGCAGGGCGAGCAGTTCGCGGCTGCGCCCGATGAAGCCGGTCTCCGGCTCCGCGGGTAGCTCGCCGAGGCGCGCGTTGAGCGCGGCCTTCAAGTCCTCCTGCGTCTGCCGCTCGGGCGTCGTGCGAAAGAGCTGCGGGTCGTCCTTTTCCTGGAAGAGCACGGGCACGAACCAGTCGTGAAGCTTCAGTTCATCCACGCCGAAAACGCGGCCGCGGGACTTGTCGTCGTTCAGCTTCCGCTGGCCTTCGAGCATGGCATCGCCTACGCGGGCGCCGCGGGCGAGCGCGGCGTAGAACGCCTCGACGAACCGGCGCGCGGTCTCGACGAGCACGCCGTGGCTCATGGCCACGACGGAGGCCACGCCCACCTTCAGCAGCTCGGACGCGACCGACTCGGACGCCTTCTCGGCCTGAGCGGTCTGGCAGGCTTCGAGGAAGACGAGCGGGATGCGGTGATCGCGCAGCAGCGGCCCGAGTTCGTCGGTGAAGACGGTGACGTGCCGGCGCTGGTCGAGCTTGCTGGTGTCCTGCGGGTCCTCGAAGCAAAGCCCGCCAAGGCCGACATGGCGGTCATAGACGCCGTGGCCATCGAAGTGGACGACGTGATACGGCTCGCGGGCGCGCCGGGCGCGGTCCAGTTCCTCGCGCAGGGCGGCCAGCGTGGGCGGGCTGAGCACGCGGATGTGGACGAGGCCGCCTAGCGCCTCCATCGCCTCGACCAGCGGCAGCGCGCTCGCGCGGTGATCGATGTAACCGCAGGCGTCGTCCTCCGGGCGGGCAGTGACGAGCAGGATGCGGATGGGCGTGGCGACCACCGGCACGTCGAGCACTTTCGTATTCGGCAGGCGGCGACGGACACGCGTGGGCTCCGCGCCCTGGAAAAGGAAGCTGTCGCCGTCGTGGAGAAGTTCCCACGGCAGACCGAGCAGGAGCGTGGCGGCTTCGCGGGCGGTCGCTACGTCGGCGGCGGGCGCCCCTGCTTCGAGCGCCGCGTCCACGTGAACGGACAAACGGCGGCCGGCATGATCGTCGATCCGCGCCCAGGCGTTCATCACGTTCGCCGTGTGAGCACCGGGCAGAGCCGCTTCGTGCAAAAGTCGTCCCCATTTCACGAGGCTCTCCTCGACCTTGCGCGCGCGGTCCCGGAAATACTCGCTCGGCCAGACGGCGTACTTCTCCAGATACCAGCGCAGTTCCTCCGCCTCGATTGGACCGAGCGGTGCGACGAATCGCCAGCTCTGCGCGCTGGCAACTTCACGCTGTCCCGGTGTGGCGGGCTCATAGACGACCCGGGCATGAGCCGATGCGCGGCGCACGCCGTCCTGCTCATGGAACTTCAAGTCGGTGAGTTCGAGGACGAGTTCTTCCAGCGGCTCGGTCTCCGGCTGCGCAGTGGGAGCAATGTCGGCCGGGAGCCTCTTCCCCAGGGCGACGAGAATCGCGTTCAGCGCCGCCTCGATCCCGCCCGCGGCGGTGCTCACCGGGATGTAGAGCGATTCTTCGCCAAAGAATTCCTCCAGCACGCCGAGCTTGGTGCTATCCAGCGAGAGCGGGATGACGGGGAACTTATCCCTGCCGCGTTTCTTCTGCAGTTTGAGCGCGTGCCGGAGTTCCTTGCCGACCCATTTTGACTGCAACGCAGCAGTGCTGACCACGACGGCATAGGCCGACGCGTTCTCGATGGCTTTCTGAATCTCCGACCAGAGCGGATCGCCGCCGCGCAGCTCGCGCGAATCGATCCAACCGCCCTGCCCGTGAAGCTCGAGCGCCGCGCGGAGTTCGCGTACGAAGGCGTCGTCCTGCGAGCTGTGGGAGATGAAGAGTTTGTTCATACCTGCCTCAATGCCATCGCCTCAACCGGGGAGCTTCCGAGCCTCCACCGGCGAGTCGCATGCAGCCGATCGAAGCGCATCGCGTGATCCCGATCAAGGAGCAACGTGGCGCCTGTTGGACTTGCCCGGCGCTGATCATCGCCTTCACAGGTTCTTTCCCTCGACCGACCGCCGTGGGAAGAACCGATCGACATTCGTGACCCCCGCGATGTGCGCCAAGCCTCGCGCCCGGCTCTCGATTGTGACCTGGATACTCCGGAGTCCCACGCGGAACTCGTTGTGTTCCGGCCACGCCTGCGAGTTCGCGTTACCGCCCTTGGCATACGCGTCCCAGGCCGGATGCCATTGTGCCAGGAACGGCCGCAAGTCGCTGTTGAGCATGTCCAGCGCATACGTTTCCACCGTCTCGCCGGTCGCAGCGGGAGTCGGCTGCATTTCCGAGACCGCCTTACGCACCAATTGAAACAGGTCATAAAGAGACTTCAGTGCCACACCGTCGTCCCCGTCCTCATCGCGCATGGGCTGTGCCGCAATCCGGGTCGCGATCTCCACGAACAAGCGCCACGCCACCCGCCGTTGCGCTCCCCCGCTGGTAAACTTCAGTCCGTGGAACTCAACTTCTTCGAGCCGCCAATCCGCGATTTGGTGGCAAAGTGCAAATGAACGGAGAACCGGCCAAAGCACCCCAACCGCGACTCCAATCACACCGCCGACGACTATCCATGCCGCAACAGATTCGGAGGAAGTGACCCAGTAGGCAACGCCGCCGATTGTGCACCCCAGGGCAGCGCACGCCGCGACGATTCCGAGTTGATTCTGGACGGCGTTTTTCATAGCGGTTGTACTCCATGCCCCGGTTCACGAACACAGGCTGTGATGAAACGCCGAGCGGCGTTCTCTCTTCCCCAGCAAGCCACAACAGGCCAGGAGTTTCGTCGGGAAGTTTACCGCGCCGTCGTGGCGCAGCCAACCGGTTAACAGTCCGCGGCTTAACAGATACCCCGTGCACAGCTTCCAGACGCTGCCGGAGGACTTGGCCACGCCGTTGGGCCCCCCGGCACGATCCTCTCTTTCAGCGCCCACTTGGCTGCACCCAAGCCTGAGCGCGCGCCAAGTTCTATTCAAGGATGCTTGCCGGCCGCGGCCCGGCCACAGGGGTCCTGCGCGCGGACCGGAGAAACGGTCACGGGCCCCCGAATCCGGCTTGGAAAACCCAGGAATGCAGGATTTCCAAACAAACCCATTCAACAAAGGACGGCGGGAGAACAGGGGCGCACCGGAGCGAGCTGCGTGGAAATTACCAAACGAACCCATTTACGCGGGGCGTCAGTCCGGCGACATCATAAGCGTAAAACATGCTGGCTACATGAGTTACGAAAGAAGACCCATGCTGAACATCACGAGCGCCCCAGTACCGAACGAACCCATTTCCCGCGATTGGGGTGGTTGGTCCGTACCCGGGACTTTGCGCCTCGCTACCCACAAGATATGGGGGTATACGATGAGTGCAACGCTGCCAATTGGTACGGCCTGCCTTTCCCCTCTTGCCTCTTGCCTCTTGCCTTCTTCTTGTACACGATGGGTGCAACGCTGCAAATTGGGACGGGCGGCATGGCGTCTCCATGCCCTCCGTGGTCTCGTTGGAACAGGGGGGGAAAAAACATCGAAAAAGGTCCGGGCGTATTGACGACGGATGGTTTGGTGGTATGCTTGCGGGTCTCTTGCCCTTCACCCGAGGCCTTATCGGGCGGTGGGCGGGGTGCTCTTTGACAATCCAATAAGCGGACGCGGTGTTGACCGCCGGAACCTGGCGGGTCGGAACGCGGTGACGGGTTCCGTCCGGTGGGATTTCCGGTCGGGTCAACGGAAAGCGGGTATCTTACCAAGGTTCAGAACGTGGAGTGGCCGGCGGAACGGTGCCGTCGCGCGCATTCCAAAGAATCTCTTAAGTGTCTTGAGCGGCTTGACCGGCTGCTGGAATCGCCCGTGGGTGTGCGGCTGCCTTTGCAGCTTCGGACCCCGACGGCGGTACTCAGCCTCTCATTAATGTGGTCAAGCTATTAAGAGTGCATGGGGGATGCCTAGGCGTCGAGAGGCGATGAAGGACGTGGCAGGCTGCGATATGCCCCGGGGAGTTGTCAAACGAGCTTTGATCCGGGGATCTCCGAATCGGGAAACCGGGCGTCACCGGGCAACCGGATGGCGTCACCCACGGATGAATGCATAGTCCGTGTGGGGCCAACCCAGGGAACTGAAACATCTCAGTACCTGGAGGAAAGGAAATCAACCGAGACTCCGTCAGTAGCGGCGAGCGAAGGCGGATCAGCCCAAACCGAGCCAGAAACTAGAGAACTAGAGTCTGGAAGCCGGACAGCATGCGAGCGCATGCGGGTCTGGTTCCTAGTGAGCGGGCCAAGCCCGCGCTCTAGTTTCTAGTTTCTGGCTCGGGGTTGCGGGCCCTCGAGGAGTTACAAAGGCGTCGTTAGGAGAACGGTCTGGAAAGGCCGACCATAGGGAGTGACAGTCTCGTATCCGAAAACGATAGCCCTCCGTTGAGAGGTGTCCCAGAGTAGCGTAGGGCTCGTGGAACCCTGCGTGAATCAGGGGGGCCCACCCTCCAAGGCTAAGTACTACTCGACGACCGATAGTGAACAAGTAGGGCGACTGAACGGTGAAAAGAACCTCTACAAGAGGAGTAAAAAGAACCTGAAACCATGCACTTACAAGCAGTGGGAGCACGGTCGCGGTGACCTTCGGGTCAGTTGCGCGTGTGACCGCGTGCCTTTTGCATAATGATCCGGCGAGTTACGGTTTGTAGCAAGGTTAATCTGTTCCGCAGAGGAGCCGAAGCGAAAGCGAGTCTGAAGAGGGCGACACAGTTGCAGGCCGTAGACGCGAAACCAGGTGATCTACCCATGGCCAGGCTGAAGCGACCGTAAAAGGTCGCGGAGGGCCGAACGGGTTAACGTTGAAAAGTTATCCGATGAGCTGTGGGGAGGAGTGAAAGTCTAATCAAACCTGGAGATATCTCGTTCTCCCCGAAATAACTTTAGGGTTAGCCTCGGGCCACTACTCTGCGGGGGTAGAGCGACTGAATGAAACGAGGGGGCCACCAGCCTACCTCCTTCAACCAAACTCCGAATACCGCAGAGACTATCCCGGGAGTTAGACTGCGGGGGATAACCTTCGTGGTCAAAAGGGAAACAACCCAGACCGTCGGCTAAGGTCCCTAATTCATGCTCAGTGCGTAAGGATGTCCTTTCTCTGAGACAGCGAGGATGTTGGCTTAGAAGCAGCCACCATTTAAAAAGTGCGTAATAGCTTACTCATCGAGAGATGGGGCGCCGATAATGAACGGGACTAAGCATGATACCGAAGCCACGGGGTTCAGAAGCTATCAGCTATCAGCTATCAGCCGTCAGCTAGGGAGGACTGGCTGAGGGCCGGTAGTCGGTCGGGCTCTCGCCGGAAGGGTGAGGTTTCCGGCTGAAAGCGGATAGCCGAAAGCTGATAGCTGAAAGCTGATAGCTGAAAGCTGATAGCTTCTGGACCGGTAGGGGAGCGTTGATAGGCAGACACAGGCCATACCGTAAGGAGTGGTAGCGGGCCTATCAAGTGATTATGCCGGTATGAGTAACGATAAAGCAGGTGAAAATCCTGCTCGCCGAAAATCTGAGGTTTCCTGGGGAAG
>JAZDKM010000025.1:0-5016 GCA_043803085.1 Planctomycetota bacterium | reverse complement strand
CTCCGCCGCCCGACCTGGCCGAACTCAATGCCGCTAGCTGGACGGCCTGGGCTGAAGATGGTGAGCCGATCACGATTGTCGACGATCAGGGCTTCACGGTGGTCGGACAGGCCTCCCTGCGCATTGAGGTAAGCGGAGGGTTTGATAACTACGTACGTTATCCCGTCGATCAATCGGCGCGCTGGGACCTGAGCAGCGTGCAGTTCATTCACGTCTGGTTTTATGCCATCAATCCTAATGAGCCCGGCTTCCAATCGTACAGCCCGTGGATCCGCCTGGGCAGCGCGGACGGGTACTTTGAGTGGAGGCCCAATGACGACGGGCTCAACCAGGCCATCGGACAGTGGGTGGAATTCGTCATCCCCATTACTGGAGACGGAGTCTGGCAGCGCTATGAGGAAGGTACGCCGTCGCTAGCGCCGGTTCACTACATCGAGATTCACGCCGACACGTGGGGCTATGGCTTCACCCTCTGGATGGACGGGCTGGGGTTTGAGCCCAACCCACAGACGGGCAGCGCGGACTGCAACACCAACGGTGTACCGGACGAATGCGATGTGGCCGGGGGCACGAGTTCCGACGCCGATGGCAACGGTACACCGGATGAATGCCAGGGCGAGGACTGCAATGACAACGGCGTGGAGGATGCTCAGGATATCGCGGCGGGCACCAGCGTGGACTGCCAACCGAACGGCATCCCGGATGAATGCGAGATCGGTCCCGCCGCGCTGCTGCTCGGGGAACTGACCGATCCCCAGAATATGAGCGTGCCGCCCTACATTGACGTTGTCTACGCGCGCATCGAACAACATGGGAAAGCCTTAATATTCACTATCCAAACGCGGGGCAACATCCCCACGACGCTCCCCGAACCGGATGATGTGCTGACCTTCCTGTGGCTGGTCGACGCCGACCAGAATCCGGATACCGGGCAGCCTCACGGCGCCCTGGGCAGCGAGTTCAACGTCCGCGTCGTGGTCGGTGAGACCTACGGCGGGGCCTTTGTGGACGTGACCGGAGGCCTGCCCGGCGGCGGAATCGGCGCCTGGGCGGTGAGCGACAACACCGTAACCATGACCATTGGTCTGGACCAGATCGCCTCTCCTCAACTGTTCAATTGGCGTTGCGACGCCGGCGGCTACGTGACCGGCGTGGGCAACATCAATAACGGCGGAGAAACTGCTATCGTCTCCACTACCACCTCCGCGCTCAGCGCGGACTGCAACAGCAACAATATCCCGGACGAGTGCGACACGGCCGCCGGCACCAGCGCAGACATCAATAACAACGACCTGCCCGACGAATGTGAGGTGGCCCACGACTGCAACCACAACGGCGTCGCCGACGCCGACGACATCGCCGCCGGCACCAGTCAGGACTGCCAGACCAACGGCATCCCCGACGAATGCGAGACGGACTGCAACGACAACGGCGTACCCGACGACTGCGACCTGGCCCAGGGCACCAGCCGAGATTGCAACAGCAACGGTACCCTGGACGAATGCGACATGACGCAGGGCCACGTCTGGGACTGCAACACCAACAGTGTACCCGATGAATGTGACGTCGCCGCCGGTACGAGCCGCGACTGCCAGCCCAACGGGATTCCGGACGACTGCGAGCTCGGCGCGGTTTATCAACCCCTCGACTTCTCCGCCAGCCACAACGGGCGGCTGCAAGACAGCGACGGAGGTTTCCCGGAGGGGGACGTCGTCCTGGGCGGTGTGCCGTTCAGCATCCCGGTAGGAGGGAACAATTGCTGGACCAGCGGCAGCGTGCCCGGTCCGAACCCGATCGTGCTGGACATCCCGGTGAATCTCCCGGGCGCGCTCGAGGTGCACACGCTGATCAACACGGGCTGGGGTCAGCCCGGACCGACGGCGTATGCCTGGCTGGAGTTCTTCGGTTCGGCGGGGGCCTATTACCACAAAGACCTGATCGGGAACGTGGACATCCGCGACTGGAACCAGGCTTCGTGGACCAATTCGATCAACGGGACCACGACGATCAACGTCGTGCTGCTCGGCGGGCACCGGCTGGACAAGCAGCAGATCCTGCTGCCGGCGGAGTTCCTCGACCAGCGCCTGGTGACTATCCGGTTGACGGACGTCGGGGCGGGCGGGTTCTCGCGGGCGTTCCTGGCCGGCGTAACCGTGCTGGCGGGCGGCGGGCTCGACTGCAACGCCAATGCGGTGCCCGACGAGTGCGATCTTGCGGGCGGGACGAGTCTGGACTGCCAGCCTAACGGCACGCCGGACGAATGCGACCTAGCCGAGGGGGACCGCGCGGACTGCAACAGCAACGCGATCCCGGACGAGTGCGAGATGGTCACCAGCGGGGTCCTGTACACGCTGGACGAGTGGAGCACGCTGTCCACGGTCAACCCCCAGACGGGGGAGGTGACTTGGGTGGCGGATTTGTCGCCGTCGGCGCAGGCCACCTATGGTCTGGCCTTCGGTCCGGGACCCGGCGGTCAACTCTACGCCGTCATCGACGCCAACTCCACGGGGGAACTGGTGGTCGTCAACCCGACCACGGGGGAGTGGAGCAGCAAAGGTATCCTGCCGGAGTCCGTCGAGGACACCGCCTGGGGGTCGGACGGACAACTGTACGGGGTCCTGTTCAGTGCACAGTTCGTGCCGGGCGAGGTCGTGATCATCAACCCCACCGATGCCTCGATCTCGCATCCGGGGATCGCCGTCAGCGGCGGGGATCGGCAATCCATCGCATTTAAGCCGGGCACTCGACTGCTCTATCACACTTCCGACGCAGACGGGAACGGTCAAAGTCAGTTGGAGGTGATGGACCTGACCACGGGCGTCGCCCAGCCGATCGGTCCGGAGTTGCAGCACAACTACCTCGCCCTAGTCTATGACCCGGCGACGGACCTGCTCATCGGCGCTTCGGACTGGTGGTACTACTCGTTCTGGACCATCGACCCCACCACGGGGACCGAGACGTACCTGGGTACGCGGGGCGAGCGCTATATCGGCGTGCTCTACTCCGGCCTGACGTTCGGCATCGTGGTGCAGGATTGCAACACCAACGGTGTTCTGGATGAATGCGAACCCGACTGCAACACGAATGGTAAACCCGACGAATGCGATATCACGGCGGGCACAAGCATAGACACTAACGCCAACGGCATCCCCGATGAGTGCGAAGTGGACCTGGATGTGACGTTGTGCAGCGCGCCCGGCACGGTCGATGCGGGGCTGCCGCTGAACGTCGCCTGGACGGTGACCAACATTGGTGGTCTGGAGGCCGTCGGCTCGTGGACGGACACGGTGTATTTGTCCGACGATGACATCGTGGGCAACGATGTCCCGCTCGACGGCTTCCTGCACGGCGGTCCGCTGGCAGCCGGTGGCTTCTACGAACAGGCCCAGGCGGTCGCCATCGCGGGGCATCTGGCCGGGGACTTTTGGATCATCGTGGCCACGGACACGGGTAACGCCGTGGACGAGGTCCGGCAGGACAACAACGCCCGGGTCTGCGGGAGCCTCACCATTAATGACACACAGGTCCCGGAGACGAGCATCACGTCGGGTCCGCCTGAGGGCAGCAACGTCAACACGTCCGGGGTCAGCCTCGGCTGGACCGGACAGGACAACCACACGCCGGTCGGGCAACTGGAATACGCCTACTGCCTCGCACTGGTGGCGAGCGGCTGCGACCCCGGCGCCGGGCCGTTTGCGGCGGAAACGAGCGTCGCGTTCAGCGACCTGACGCAGGAGAGCAGCCCGTACGTATTCAAGGTGGTGGCGCGGGACCAAGCGGGTAACGTCGATCCGATGCCGGCAACGCGGACGTTCACGGTGGATTGGACGGGCGTAACCGTCACCGGGCAGGTGCCGAGCGGATCGGTGAATGAAGCGGTCTGCGCCGTGCGCTTGACCTTCAGTGAGCAGCCGTACGACTTTACGGTCTCCGACGTGACCCTGACGGGCCCAAGCGGACCCATCGCCGTCACCAGCGTCGTGAACGTGCTCAACCCTCAAACCTACGAGTTCCGATTCGCCTGCCAGTCTGAGCCGGGGACGTACAACTTTGCAGTGGGGCCGAACATCTTCGACGCGGTCGGCAATCCGATGGCCGAGCCCTACGCCAGCAGCTTCGCCATCGCCATGCCCGATCTGGTGCCGGTCGCGTTGGATGTGCCGACCAACGGCGTCTCGGGCACCCCCATAACGGTGAGCTGGACGGTGGAGAACCGGGGCTCGATCCCGGCCACGGGTACGTGGAAGGATGCGATCTACCTCTCCAGCGATGCCGGCTTGAGTGGGGATGACCGGCTCCTGGGCGAGTTCAGCTTCAGTGGTCCATTTGCAGAGGGTGGGTCGTACCAGCGCATTCAGAGTATGCCGCTCCCGACCCTGCTCGAAGGCGACTTTTGGATCATCGTGGTGGTGGACGCGCGTGCGAACGTCGTCGAAGTCCACGAAGGGGCGGACAATCACCTGGCCAGTCTCCAGACCGTGCATTTGACTCTACTGCCCTATCCCGACCTGCAGGTAACCGCCGTGAGTGGACCCCCGGCGGCGTGGACCGGCCAGCAGGTGACTCTGTGCTGGACGGTGACGAACGCCGGGATCGGGGCCACGGGTGTGCCGCTGTGGAATGACGACGTCTACCTGTCTTTCAACCAGAGCCTCGACGCGGGCGACTACTGGCTCGCGCGCTTTGAGAACCCGAGCAGTTTGGGGAGTGGCGAAAGCTATGAGCAGTGTCAGACCGTCACGATTCCCTCTGGTGCGCTGGGATGTTATTATTTCCTGGTACGAACCGACAGCTTAAACCACGTCTTTGAATACCGTACGGACTTGAATGCCGAGGCCAATAACGACGGGAGCAGCGGAGGGCCGGAGGGCACGGATCCGTGCACCGAGGTTTCGTTGCCGCCGCCGTCGGACGTGCAGGTGACCTCGGTGATTGCGCCGGCCAGCGGATGGTCGGGCGAGGATATCTCCGTCACGTGGCAGGTCACCAACAAGGGCGAATTGCCCACGCCGGTTA
>JAZDKM010000024.1:0-10574 GCA_043803085.1 Planctomycetota bacterium | reverse complement strand
GGTTCTTCTCTGGCCGGGGACGCGCGTCGCGGGGCCGCGGCTGGTGCCTTCTAAAAAATCGGTGGCGGCGGTGGACGTGGACGCCGGCTCCTGGCAGGTCCACGACGGCGAGAAGTGGGGAGCGCTCCAGAGGGGCCCGGCCATCGGCGGGATCATCTCCGAGGCGGTCGTCGGCGAGGACCACGTTTTCCTCGCCCGCGGGGGCCGGTACGGCTTCGACGGCGGAAAAGAAGTCCTCGACGACCTGGTGGTCGCCGATCTGGCCGGAGGGGAGTGGAAAAAGGAGACGCTTGAGTCGGAAAAGAACGTCTGGGACACCATCCTGACCGCCAGTGGCGACGCGGTGTTCTGTTTCTATATCAAGAAGGCCGCCGATGACAAGTATGAGATCCGCTACCGGCGCTGGTCCGGCGGCAAGTGGGGCCCGTCGGAGGTGGTGGTCACCGAGCCCGGCCGGATCAACCACCTGGCCGCGCCGCAGAAGTGCCCGCCGAACTACGCCGCGGTGTGGTGGGACACCCGGCCGCAGACACCCAAGGGCCAGGGCGAGGTCCGCTTCGCGCGCGTGCCCAATAAGTAGCTCCGGAGGCGGAGGGCGGAGACTGGAGTTCGCGGCTAATCAGGAGTAAGAGTAGTAGACTCTTGGTTGTGAAATCTTGTGAGAAACGGCAAGGAAGTATCCGTTTGCGAAGTGATAAAACCGCTCATCCTGAGCTGGTCGAAGGATGAGCCACCGCTCATGGTTCGACAGGCTCACCACGAGCGGCATTGAGGGTTCGACCTGTTTGGTTCCGGCTCTGCCGGGTTGGGAGGAGACAGCCATGCGTAATGTGTGGGCAGTTGTGGCGCAGGTGTTGGCGGCGGCTCTTGTACTCGGTGTCCCGCAGGCCTTCTCCGGGGAGCCGCCCGCCGCCGAGGTGGGGCGGAGCATCCTTACGGAGCAAAGCTACTGGCGCGCGTTCGTGATGCGCGGCCCGAACGTGGTGCCGTTGGAGTTGCTCAAGGAGAGCAAGCCCGACGCCGCCGGGCCCGCAACCTTCGCAGAAGACGCCGCACTCCCCGGCCGACAACACGATGTAGAAACCTCGCCGCCGCCTGACGACTGGGCTGGGCCGGACTACGACGACTCTTTCTGGAGCCGCTCGCGGGGGCCCTTCGGGAACCGCAAAGCCCATGCCGGGTCCTACTCGCACGACTACTGGGCGATGCTGTGCCTGCGCGGCAAGTTCCGCGTGGACGATCCCGCCGCCGTCGGGAAACTGACCCTGACGTGCGCTTACCACGGCGGGCTGGCGGTCAGCCTCAACGGCAAGGAGGTCCTGCGCCGGCACCTGCCCGAAGGGCGGCTTGGGCCGGAGGCCATGGGCGCGGCGTATCCCCGCGAGGCCTATGTTGATGCGGCGGGCAAGGTCATTCCATCGCTGTACGCGATAAGCACCCAGTTCAAAAACGATGCGGACTTGGCCGAGCGCGTCAAGAAACGGGACCCCCGCATCCTGGAGACGGTGGAACTGCCCGCGAATCTGCTGCGGAAGGGCGTGAACGTGCTGGCCGTGGAGGTTCGGCGCAGCGCCTACCGCCCGGAGGCGCTGCAGTGGAAAGGCCTGGCACCGTGGGCGCACGTGGGCCTGGCGTCTCTGCGCCTGGTCGCTGACGGGGCCGGGGTCAAGCCCAACGTCTCTGCCCCCAACGACTTCCAGGCCTGGAACCAGGACATTCACAGCCTGTTTTCGGTTGGAGACTACGGTGACCCCTGCGAGGCTCTCCGCCCCATCCGGCTGGCGGGGGCTAGGAACGGCTGGTACTCGGGCCAAGTGGTGATCCGGTCGGCGACGGCCATCGAGAAGATTCAGGCCGTGGTGACCGATCTGGTCCGCGAGGGCGGGTCCGGGAAGGTCCCGGCCGCGGAAATGCAGGTCCTCTACGCCGTGGCGTTCAAGGCGGACAAGGTGTTCGGCCCCGAGGGAAGGGCCTGGGCTAATGTGCCCTGGCCGTTCGCGGCGTTGGATGAGGCGCCGCCCGCCCGGGTGGAACCGGAGTCGTTGGGCAAGGCGGACGCGCCGGCGGCGGTCCAGCCGGTGTGGGTCACGGTGCACGTGCCCAAGGACGCGCCGGCCGGGAAGTACCGGGGCCGTCTGGACATATCCGCGGTGGGGCTGCCGAAAACGGAGGCGCCCATCGAACTGGAGGTCATCGATTGGATGCTTCCCGATGCCAGGGAGCACACGGGCTACATGAACTTCTACCAGTCCCCCGAGACTCTGGCGGCCCACTACAATGTCCCGATGTGGTCGGAGGAGCACTGGAAACTGCTGGAGAAGTCCTGGCAACTTCTGGGCGGCCTGGGGAACAACCTGGTGGTGATCCCTCTGCTCAACCGCACCCAGTACGGCAACGACGAGTGCTGGGTGCCGTGGATCAAGCAGGCAGACGGCTCGTACACGTACGACTTCACGGTTCATGATCGCTACCTGGATTTGGCGCGCAAGTACTGCCGGGTGAAACTGGTTTCCTACCAGGTTTTTCGTGCGCGCGGCTGGATGCCGCCGTCCCCGAAAGAGCACAAGGCGGCCGTCACGGTGATCAATCCCGCGGCCGGCACACGGGAGGCAATGGAACTGCCGGACTACTGCACGGAGGAGTGCACCAATCTGTGGAAGCCGCTGATCGCGGCGGTGCGGGAGCACCTCAAGGCGCACGGCGGCGAAGCGCTGCCGGTGCTGGGCATGAGCCTGGACGGCGGCATCCACAAGGATGTGGTGGCCTGGTTCAAGGAGCTCTGGCCGGATGCCGGAGGCTGGCACTATGGCGCGCACGGCCGTGGGATCGGCCTCGGCGGCAAGGACATGAAACTCATGGAGTACATGTATGTGCCGGACGAGATCGGCCCGCCCGGCAGTGGGCCGGGTGGCTCCGGATACAAGCGCACTTACGACTGGTGGACCCCGCATCCGCAAGGGGCGATCATCCTCATGAGCCAGCGGGTCCACGATTCCGGCCAGCCGCCGCTGATGATACGGACCCTGCCCGAGCGGTCCATGCTTCTGGGCGACCACGGCTGCGGCCGGATGAGCCTCGATTACTGGCCGGTGAAAGGCTCGGGGCGGAGTACGCACTTGGGATCGCTGTTCGGCCGCTGGCCGGAGTCGGACACCGATCAGCGTAATCCGTTCTTGCGCATGCTGTCCCTGCCGGGCAGGGCCGGCGCGGTGGCGACGATCAAGAGCGAGGCGTTCCGGGAGGGTCTCCAGGAGTTTCAGGCGCGCGCCTTCGTCGAGATGGCCGTGGTGGAGAAGAATGTCGAAGGGAACTTGGCCGCCCGGTGCCAGAATCTCCTTGACCGGCGGTGGCAACTTTGCCGTATAGCCCACGAGGGGACCTGTGGCGACGGCTACGGCTACAACGAGGGCTGGCAGAAGCGGTCCGAGGATCTCTACCGCCTGGCCGCGGAGGTGGCGACCAAGATAGGCAAGTAGTCTCTTACGACTGAAATCTTGTGAGAAACGGCAAGGAAATATCCGTTTGCGAAGTGATAAAACCGCTCATCCTGAGCTGGTCGAAAGATGAGCCAGGGCGCTGCTCATGGTTCGTGGTTCGACACTTATTTTAATTTTTAAGGAATGCTCACCATGAACGGATATCCATAAGGGTTCACCACGAGCGGCATTGAGGGTTCGACCTGTTTGGTTCCGGCTCTGCCGGGTTGGGAGGAGACAGCCATGCGTAATGTGTGGGCAGTTGTGGCGCGGGTGTTGGCGGCGGCCCTGGTGCTCGGTGTCCCGCAGGCCTTCTCCGGGGAGCCGGCCGCCGCCGAGGTGGGGCAGAGCATCCTCACGGAGCAGAGCTACTGGCGTGCCTACGCGGTCATCCGCGAGGCCGAGGTGCCCCTGGGACTCCTTAAGGAGAAGAAGCCGGAGGCGACCGCTCCGGCCTCTCTTGGCTTCGCGGGGTTCCAGATGGCCCCGCCGCCGGCGGGCTGGGCCAAACCCGAGTTTGACGACCTGAACTGGCCGCGCGCCAGCGCCCCGTTCATCGGCTGGCGCGGCCATGCTCGATGGTATAGCTACCACGGCGAGGGGCTCTTGTGTCTGCGGGGCCGGTTTGAGGTGAAGGACCCCGCGGCGGTGAGGAAACTCACGCTCTCGGCCCGGTACCACGGCGGCATGGTGTTTTATCTCAACGGCAAGGAGGTGCTGCGCGGCCACATGCCCGCCGGGGAGATCACGCCGGAGACCCCCGCCGAGCCGTATCCGGCGGAGGCCTACGTTGACGCGGCGGGCAAGTTGCTGACCCATGATTTGGGTCACTTCGACGGGTGGGAGGCCAAGCAACCGGGCGCACCGGACAGGGCGGACGTCGTGGCCCGCCTGGCCAGGCGGGATTCCCGCGAACTGACGGCCGCCGAGCTACCGGTCAAGGATCTGCGCAAGGGGGTCAATGTCCTGGCCGTGGAGCTGCACCGCAGCGCCTATCGCCCGGAGGCCCTCAAGTGGCAGGAGAGGAAACAGTTCACGATGGACTGGGAGCACATCGGGCTGGAAAATCTGCGCTTGACGGCCGAGGCCGCCGAGGGGGCCGTCGCGCCCAACGTGTCCCGGCCCAAGGGGCTCCAGGTGTGGAACCAGGACATGCACCTCCTGTTCGGGGCCGAGGCTTACGGCGATCCCAACGAGGCGCTCCGGCCCGTGCGGCTGGTGGGCGCGCGCAACGGCTACTACTCCGGGACGGTGGTGGCAAGCTCGGACCGGCCCATCGAGGGTTTGAAAGCGCAGGCGACCGACCTGGAGCAGGCAGGCAAGGCCGGGAAGATTTCCGTCTCCAACGTGCGGCTGCGCTACGCCCTGCCGACGGAGCTTGGCTTTCAGGGGACGGTGCTGGCGGCCCTGGCCGACGAGCCGCCGGGGAATGTGGAGCCGGCCGGGGACAAGGGCAAGGGCGCGGTGCAGCCGGTATGGGTGACGGTCCATGTGCCCAAGGACGCGCCGGCCGGCAGTTACAAGGGCAGCCTGAGTCTTTCCGCCACCGGCTTGTCGGAGGTCAACGTACCCGTGGAGTTGGAGGTCATTGACTGGACCCTCCCGGAACCTGGCGATTACAGGTCGTTCGTCGGCTTCTACCAGTCGCCGGAGTCGGTGGCCCTTCAGTATGACGTGCCCATGTGGTCGGAGGAGCACTGGAAGCGGCTGGAGAAGTCTTTCCATCTCCTGGGCTGCCTCGGCAACAACCTTCTGGTGGTTCCCCTGGTCACCCAATCGCAGTTCGGGAATGACGAGAGCATGGCGCCGTGGATCAAACAGCCGGACGGCTCCTTCACGTATGACTTCTCGGCCTTTGACCGCTACCTGGCTCTGGCCCGGAAGCACTGCACGATCGAGGTGATTTCGCTCGTCGTCTGGCACGGCATCCCGGGCGGTGTGGGGTTCAGCAACGACTGGGGCACGGCCACTCCCGACAAGCCCACGTTCATGACCGTGGTGGATCCGGCCACGAAGAAGACCGAGCCCATGCAACTCCCCGTGGTCGGGACGGAGGAGAGCAAGAAGATGTGGAGACCTTTCCTGGAGCAGGTGCGGGAGCATCTGAAGGCCGGCGGGTTCGACAAGGTGACGCCCATACTGGGCATCACGGCCGAGGGGGGGATCCACAATGACGTGCTCAACGCGTTCAAGGAGATTTGGCCGGAAGCCCGGTGGCACTACGGGGGGCACGGCCGGGGCGGCGGTATCGGGGGCAAGGGGCCCCACTTGGGGTATTTCGAGTACATGTATGTGCCCGGGTCTCTCGACCCGCCCGATCCTCCTGACAAGAAACGACCGTACTACTGGTGGACGCCGCACCCGGAGGGCGTCATCATCACCGGAGCCCAGAGGATTGATGATCCCCATCAGCCGCCCATGTCCATGCGCACCATGGCCGAGCGCTACATGATCCTGGGCGACAAGGGGCCGGGACGGATGGGCCTGGACTACTGGCCGGTGAAGGGCGCCGTAAAGGGCTGGGGCACGCCTTCTCTCCTGGGTCGCTGGCCGATGTCAACGTCCGGTCAGCGCGTCCCCCAGCTTCGCTGCCTGGCCCTGCCCGGGAAGGACGGGGCGCTGGCCACCGTGCGGCTGGAAGCCCTGCGGGAGGGGTTTCAGGAGGCCGAGGCTCGCGCCTTCGTGGAACTGTTGTTGGCGGAAAACAAACTGAGTGGCGATCTGGCTGAAAAGACCCGCAGGCTCCTGGGCAAGCGCTATGACCTCTGCCGGGTGACCATGGGACACTTCGAGCAAGCGCCTTTCCTATACATAGGCGCGCGCTTCTGCCTCGACGAGGGCTGGCAGAAGCGGTCGGAGGAACTCTACCGCCTGGCCGCGGAGGTCGCCGCCAAGCCGGGTGGCAAGTGAGGCGCGAGGGCGAGTAGTCCGGACGTCTTGAGGAAGGAGGAGGATCACCCATGGCCTTGTTTTATCGACTCGGCGCGGCGGCCTGGACTCTGGCCTTTGCGGTGGTCTTGACGGCCTTCGGCGGCGAGGTCAAGTTCGCCGGGCCGCCCAGCGCGGCGGCCGACGGCAACAACGTGAAGATCGCTTTCGCCCTGACGGCTCCGGCGGACGTGGCTGTGGGGGTCGCCGACGCCAACGGCGTCGTGGTCCGTCACCTCGGCGCCGGCCTGCTCGGGCCCAAGGCCCCCAAGCCCTTCAAGCCGGACTCGCTGGCGCAGACTATCGTGTGGGATCGCACCGACGACTGCGGCAAGCCGGCGCCCCCCGGCAAATACACCGTCGAGGTCCGCGCCGGGATTCTCCCGGCCTTCGACCGCGTCATCGGCTACGAGCCCAAGGCGCTGAGCGATGTCCAAGGCCTGGCGGTGGGCTCCGGTGGGGAACTTTTCGTCCTGTCCTCCGGCGGCCAGTGGGTGGAGCAGTGGAAGCCAGCGATCGAGGTGGCGGTCTTCTCGCGGGACATGAAGTACCGGCGCACCATCCTGCCCTGGCCCGGCGACCTGCCTTTGGAGAAAGTGCCCGGGGCGCTGCCGGTCAATCTGCCCGACGGCTCATACGTTCCGCGCGTCTTTCACGGACCGGGGCGCATGGCCTATCTGGGGCTCCACGGCAGGCCCGGCCGACAGGGCCTGGCGCTGACCCCCGGCGGCGAGCTGCTCCTGACCTGCCCCTCCAGCCGCGTCGTGCGCATCGGCGCCGCCGACGGCGCCGTGCCGGAGCCCTTCGAGGTGGCCCGTTTCTCCGCGAACGGCTACGACCCCTGGAGTCCTATCGCCCTTTCCCCCGACGGCAAGTGGGTCTACACGGCCTGCAGTTTCACCTGCGAGAAGAAGCCGGTACACGCGGTTTATCGGGTGAGCTTGGCCGCGCCCGGCGGCAAGGCCGAACCCTTCGTCGGCGAACCGGGCACGCCCGGCGGCGACGAGAAGCACCTCAACGAGCCCGGGGGCGTGGCCACCGACGCCCAGGGCAACGTCTATGTCGCCGACCATGGCAACGACCGGATCGCTGTCTTCTCGCCGGAGGGCAAGCCCCTGGCGGCCATCAAGGTTGAAGGGCCTGTGAGCGTGGCCGTGGACGGCAAGCGCGGAACACTGTACGTCCTGACGCTCCCCCAGGAGGATCCCCTGCGCAACAGCCGCCACCTCTGGGAAATCAAACGCCTCATTAAGATCAAGAGCCTGAAAGAGCCGCAGATCGTGGGCACGCACAATCTGCCCCGCGGGTACTCCTATCCGGTGCTGGCCATCGACTCCGGGGCCGACAAGCCCGTCCTCTGGATCGGCAACTACGCCGGCTGGGGGCTCTGGCGCATGGTGGACGCCGAACCGGGCGGGGCGCTTCCCGACAAGGCCGAGATGGTCGCCGCCGGCTCGCAGTTCCCGGAGTCCCTGTCCGGCGTGGAGCACCTGGCCGTGGACCCGGCCACCGAACGCCTGTACGCGGCGGAGTACTACACCGCCTACGGCGCCGCGTGCTGGAAGGCCTTCGACGGCCGGACCGGCAAGGCGCTGCCGCTCGGCAAGATGAACGCCGCGGACCTGGCCGTCGGTTACGACGGCTGCCTCTACGGCTACAGGGGCGGGGGGGGGGCGGCCTCGGTCTTTAAGTGGGACTCCTCCGGGAATCCCGTGTCCTTCTCCGGCACCGGCAAGAACGAGAGCGAAAAGCTCCCCAGGGACGTCGGGCCGGGCGACGACACCGACCGGGAGGGCGTCAAGGGCCTGGACGTCGCCCCGGACGGCAGCATCTACGTGATGCACTTCCGGGGCGCCTCCCGCAAGGGCGAGAACGCCCGGGTGTGCGTGGTCGGTCCCGACGGCAAAGTCTCCAAGCCAGAATTCATCTACCACCTGACCCCCAAGGCCTCCAGTCCCCGGCTCGACCCTCAGGGCAATCTGTACCTGCTGGACACGGTGTTGCCGGAGGGCGCCCCGCCGGGCCCGCCGGAGTTCGCCGGCGCCATGGCCACGGACAAGGCCTGGGATTGCTACACGGGGCGCTTCTTTGGTCTGCGCGGAATTTTCGGGAGCGTGGTCAAGTTCCCGCCGGCCGGCGGCGGCGTCTACGGCGCGGAGAAACCCGCCGGCAAGGCCGCGCCGACCACGTGCCAGGACGGCAAGGTGGTGGAGGGCGCGGTCTGGATCAAGCCCCACGCCGCGCCGGTCTACGGCGACGCCAACCACTGGTGCTTCTGCTTCGCCGCGCGCATGGGCATGGACCGCTACGGGCGCATTTACGTCCCGCAGGCGCCTCTGCGCCGCGTGGAGGTGTGGGATTCCGAGGGCAACCGGCTGGCCGTCTTCGGCCGCTACGGCAACGCCGACAACGGAGGCAAGGATAGCATTCGACCGGTCACGGGCGTGCCGCTCAACTGGCCCGGCAACGTGGCGGCGTCCGACTCGGCGGTTTACGTCGGCGACACCAACAACCGCCGCGTGGTCCGGGTGCGCCTGGACTACGAGGCGATGGCCTCCTGTCCGGTGCCCTGAGGCGATGAACGACTTCAGCAAGGAGGGGAACTCAGATGTCTACTCGACGATCGAAGACGGTCCGGGTGTTGAGCGCGGCGTTTCTTTTCGTGTTGTGTGGATACGCGGGCAGCAGGGCGGCGGAGCCGGCCAAGGACGGCGCGGTGGCGGAATCGGCCGCGCCCGGCGTAGCGGCTCTCGGCGCCAAGAGTTCCTGGCGTTGCCACTTCACCTGGGGCACGCAGCCGGTTCGGCGCGAGTCGGGAGAACTGACCCACGCCAACATGAGCATGTTGTTCGAAGGGGTCAAGGACGCCGCGACTGGCAAGATCACGAAGCATCAGGTGCGGACGTGTCCCCCCCTTCATACGCCTCTTCCTCCCGCCAATTGGAACGCCGTTGAGTTCGACGACTCTTCCTGGCAACGCCGCGCCGTTCCCCTGTGCTCCGGAGACCCCCGTTCCGAGGCGGGGAAGTACCGCAACATCCCGTTGATCGGCCTCAGGGGAAAGTTGATGGCCGATGATCCGGCCAAGGTCGGCGACCTGAGACTCGATCTTCGCTACCGGGGGGGAGTGGTGGTATTTTTCAACGGACAGGAGATCGGTCGAGCCAACATTCCCAAGGGGAATGTGGACTCCTTAACGCCCGCGGAGGACTACGCTTCGGAGGCTTTTCTGGACGCGGACGGAAAGCCGATAAAACACGGGGGCGACATTTACAAACGATATGAAAAACAGAGGACGCGCGAGATGACCGTTGCCATACCCGTCTCACGGGTCAGGAAAGGGGTAAACGTCCTGGCGCTGGAGGTTCACGGCGCTCCGCTTCCGGAGTCCGTCTTGAACAAGCACGTCAAGAGCGACGGTAGCGCACCCAGAATGGACGATCTGGAGAAATACTACTACTGGTCCCTGGGCGGCGTGGACGACATACGGCTTACATCCCCGGGCGGGGCGGGGTTCCAGGATGGCTCCATCCGGCCCAAGGGGATCCAGGTCTGGAACCATCCGATCACCGAGTGGGTCTCGGTGGCGGATTTCGGCGATCCGGGCGAGAAGATTGCTCCCGTCAGGATTGTTTCCCCGCGCAACGGGGCCTTTTCCGGCCAGGTGGTCATCGGCTCCACCGAGCCGATCAAGGGTCTGAAGGCGACGGCCTCGGACCTGGCTGGCGAGGGTGGCGCGGCCATCCCCGCTTCGGCCGTCGAAGTGCGCTGGGGCGTACCCGATGGCTACCGCGGGGGCGGTTCGGGCGGTACCCCGTACTTTGACGGATTGGCCGAGTCGCCTCCCGCGGAGGCGTCGCTCTTCAAGGCGTCCGGCGCCTCCGTGCAGCCGGCATGGATCACCGTCCACACGCCGGCCGATGCCAAACCCGGCGAGTATCGCGGCAAGGTGACATTGAGCATGAGCGGCGCGGCGGCGGTGGATGTTCCTCTGAACGTGAGGGTCATTGACTGGAATCTGCCCGACCCGCGGGACTTCACCACGATTATTGACGCGGTGCAGTCGCCGGAGTCGGTGGCCATGTGGTACGACGTGCCGATGTGGTCGCGGAAGCACTGGCAGCTCCTGGACAAGAGCTTCAAGGTCCTGGGCCAGGCGGGGTGCAAGGC
>JAZDKM010000023.1:0-8162 GCA_043803085.1 Planctomycetota bacterium | reverse complement strand
TCACCGCGAAGATCTGGATGCCCTGATCGGCCGCCTCTTGGGCCATGGTCAACGCATAGGCCATCCCACCCTCGTAATCCCCTCCGCTGCAGGTTTCGCAGGGCACGTTGGCATAGCCGTCGGTCAAGAGGATCATCACCTTGCGTGCGATCGGATTCGCCCGGGCGCTGTCGAGTTCCTGAATACCCCGCAGGATTCCACCGCCCATGTTGGTCCAACTATCGTAGTGACCGGCCTGCATCGCCGTCAGCCGGTTGCTGATCTGGTAATAGTCCATGGTCAAATCCACTTCGTGTCGGGCGGTGGTGCCGTAAATCTCCAGCGACAACTGGTCTTCGCTGTCCAGACCATCGACCGTGGTGACCAGGTGGACGACCGCGTCTTTGACCGCCTGCATAGGCTGTTCCGGCGTGTTGGCGAGTTCGGGCGTCTGCGAGTGAGCCGTCCGCTGCTCCATCAGGTAGTTGATGAACGTCTTGACCCCCAACCGATAACGGAATGCATGGTTGGCGGAGTACAGCGTGGTCGACGTGCTGCGCATGTAGCTGTTGATGTAGTCCTTCCAGATGTCGCGGGACGCCGTGAGCGACCGGTCGCCGAACTGCTCAACCCACATCGTCTCCGATCCAGTCACGATGTTATCGGTGTTTCCGGGAGCGACCCCCATCTGTTCCCACAAACCGCCGGGCTTACCGCTGTTCCACCACGCCAGCCCCAGGGCCGCCGCGGTCCGGTACTGGTAGTACCCCGACGCGTCATAGGTTCGCGCCATCAGGGCGGTGACTTCCGCGCTGCTGTAACCTTGCGCGGCCAACGCGGCTTGGAGCATCGGGTTGGTCCACGCCACGTTGTACGGCAGATAGATCAGGCCGGGGTCCGCGGCGGGATTATATGAGGCATCGACGTCGATGGTCCCGTATCCCAACTGCTTAAAGAGGCCCCATGCCGGACCCGCCATTTGGGGGCTGTACCCGTATTCGTCCAAAGGAAACTCATCACCCGCCCACAGCGATCCCTCGGCATCATCAATGCCGCCCGGGAAACCGTCCCACACCCCGTGGAGGTTGATCGTGGTCAGCCCATAATTCTTCAGCTCGCTGTCGTCGGTATGCGATCCGGACAGGTCGGCCACGACGGCGATGTCCCGGGGGACCAGCAAGGCGATGGCCTCGGCCCACACGTCGGTTTCGTGGCGGCCGAAAATGCCGGCGAAATAGAGAGGCAACGCGCCGTTGGGTGAATCTGCCGTTTGCCGCACCGTCACGCGCACGGCGTCCGGGTTGACTTCGGTCGGCGTAAACTCGTAGGCGCCGGCGCCTGGATTGTAGACTGCCCGCCCGAAGACGACATCCGTCGAGGCCAGGGTGACCTGCCGTCCCAGAATGGGGTTCTCCTGGGTGTATGTCAGGGCCGCCTCCCGAGCAAGCTGCAGCGGGTCGCCCTCGTCAAAAGCGGCCAAGCGGGACGCGGCCGCCAGAGCCGCCGCGTCGGCCGTCCGTTGCAGTTCGCCCCGCGCGTTGTACATTACGCTCACGTCCACGGTGAGCGCGGCAAAGCCGATAATCACGGTGCCCATCACCGCGACCTGCACGGCCACGACCGCACGCCGTTTGGAACCTATGATCGTCTGTTGAATCGTACGCCACATCGCTCTATCTCCTGGCTGGGAACCACTCCGTGGGCCCACCCGGTTCGGCCCCCGAAAATGACAGCACGACCCGCTCTGCCGACGTCGGCTGGCGGGATCGCAAATGCGTAGGACACCGCGGAAGGCATCCCGCAGGCGGGGAGCGTCCGCCTGTTGTCCTGGAAACTCTACGATTGAGGAGAGCCGACAAGCAAATGCCTTACGGACCTTGAAGAACTTTTTCCCGGATCGATACCCGGTGCCCGAGGAGGAGCCGGCGGCATTCCCGGCGGAGTGCCGTATAATCTGCGCAACGAAGGATGGAATACCCGGACCAGGAACAAGCCATGGTGACCTCGAGGCGTCGGAGGAAAGTGGTCATCGCCATGAGCGGCGGGGTGGACTCGAGCGTGGCGGCCTGCTTGCTTGCCGAGCAGGGCTACGAGGTGATGGGGCTATTCATGCGTGTCGGGGTCGAAGCGTCGGTCACCGACGAGGCCTGTTCCAGCGGCGACACGACCCGCGGCCATCAGGGTTGCTGTAGCGCCTCTGATGCAGCCGACGCGCGCTTCGTCGCCGGTCAACTGCGTATTCCCTTTTATGCCCTCAACTTCAAGGACGACTTCGAGCGCCTCATCGACCACTTTGCCGACGAATACACTCACGGGCGCACCCCGAACCCCTGTGTGGTGTGCAACGACCGCCTCAAGTTCGGCAAGCTGGTGGACTACGCCGACGCCGTCGGGGCCGATTACGTCGCCACCGGGCACTACGCCCGCATCGGCGACCGTGACGGTCGGCCGGTACTGCTGAAAGCGGTCGATCCGCGCAAGGACCAGTCCTATGTGCTCTTTGGGATCGACAGCGCCGTCCTGTCGCGCGTGTTGTTCCCGTTAGGAGCGATGACCAAGGACCAAGTTCGCGGGGAGGCGCTGCGCCGGGGCCTGCCCGTACACGCCAAGCCGGACTCGGTGGAGATTTGTTTCGTGCCCGATCGGGACTACGCCCGGGTCGTCCGCCAGCGCCGCCCCGAGGGTTTCATCCCCGGCGATGTCGTCGATGCCGAAGGCCGTGTCCTTGGCCGACACGACGGCTTGCCGCACTACACTATCGGCCAGCGCCGCGGGCTGGGCATCGCCGCCGGTAAGCCGATCTACGTGACCCGCCTCGACGTGGGCACCAACACCGTCGTGACGGGTGCGCGGGAGGCGCTCTTTCGCCGCGCGCTCCTCGCCGACCGGGTCAAGTTGCTGGTCGATCCGCTCCAGGGCCCGTTTGCCGCTCAGGGCAAGATTCGTTACCTGCACACCCCCGCCGACGCCACGGTGACCCTGCTGGGCGGCGCGCAGATGCGGGTGGAGTTCGACCAGCCCCAGCCGGCCATTACGCCCGGCCAGGCGTGCGTGCTCTACGATGGCGACGTGGTCCTCGGCGGCGGGTGGATCCGCGAGGTGCTCGATGAACCGCCCGCCCCATGCCTTTCTTAGAACAAGAAGATGTGGGACCGGCTTTCCAGCCGGTCAGCGACAGGCTAGAAAGCCTGTCCCACAGGTCCATTCTGCTAGGCGTTCTTAGAAGAATGGGCGACCGAGTCAGGGGCGGACGAGGCCGAGGATGATTGCACAGGGTTGGTCGCCAGCCGATTGTGGCTCAAGTATGGCGTCACCGTTCACCTCCGGAAACCTCACATCGGTCCTCGTGCTGCATGCCGGCGCGTTGGGCGACTTCGTGCTTACTTATCACATGCTGGCCCGCCTGCGGAGCCAGTGTCCGGTGCCACGCATGGACGTGGTCGCCCGGTCCCCGCTGGCGAAGTGGACCGCCGGCCGCGGCGTCATCGACGGAGCATCCGACTATGAGGGCTTCGGCCTCGAGCAACTTTTTGTTGAACCTCCGGATGCTGACATGCCTATGGCAGAAAAACTGCGCGCCTACGATCTGGTGCTCAGCTTCTTGGGTGGGGACGAATCCCTCCCCGCGTCCGCCATGCGCCGGGCCGGCCTCACCGCGCTCCATGTTGATCCGCGACCGACGCCCGAGACTCTGCGGTCACGACGTCACATCACTGAGCAATGGAGGGATGCCCTCCTGGATCGCGATTGGCCCGGGCGCCCCCACCCGGGCACCGAGCTCCGCATTCACGACGGAGAGCGCCAAGCGGCTAACGCCCGCTTCACTTCCATGCTGGGCACGGACCGCCGCCCGCGGATCATCGTCCACCCCGGCAGCGGCAGCCGGACCAAGTCCTGCCCCATGGAGAAGCTGGAGTGCGTGGTTGCGGCCCTGCGCGACCACGGCTGCGGTGTGTTATGGATGGTCGGGCCTACCGAACTGGATTGGTACGGACCGGAATGGGTCGTCCGCCTCCGCCGCTTCGCGCCGGTCGTATACGAGGAGGACGTTCCATCGGCCGCCACGCTGGTCGCGGGGGCCGACAGATACCTCGGCCACGACGCGGGCATGACCCACGTGGCCGCGGCGGTGGGCGTGGAGACGGTGGTCCTCTTCGGCCCCACCGATCCCAACGTGTGGCGCCCGTTGGGACCGCGGGTCACCGTGATCTCCGGTGGCGAGACGTTCGAGCGGGTGGACCCTGGACAACTTGTGGGGGCGCTGATCCGTCAAAGCTTACGAAAGATCACCAAGATCCGCTCGAGCGTTTCCTCGCCCCAACGCAAGCGGTAGGCAAAGGGCTCGAGGGCATCGAAGCGCCCACGGCGGGCGGCCTCCAGCCCTTCACGCCGCTCGCGGGGCGAAACCTCGAGGGTCTTATGGGCGATGGCGTATCCCCCCGGCTTCACGAGGTCGCGCGCCTGCTTCACGCACGTGCCCAAGGTGCCCACGGCCTTGTACAGCACCAGATCGAAGTGTTGCGCCGGCCGCCATTCACCGGCCCGGCGCCGCTCAGCGGAAAGATTGCTTAGCCCCAAACGGGCCGACAGCCCCGCCACGAAGCGCACTTTCTTGCCCGTCGAGTCGATCGCGGTCACGAGCCAGTCGGGACGCATGATCGCCAGGGGGACCGCTGGAAAGCCGGCCCCGGTGCCCACGTCGAGCACGCTCAGCACGCAGACACCGGCAGACTTCACCCAGCCCAGCACAGCAAGCGCGTCGGCGAAATGCTTCACGGCGGCTTCGGAGGGGTCCACAATACGCGTCAGGTTGAAGTGCCGATTAGCTTCCACCACGCCCGCGTAGTACGCAAACATCACGCTCCGTTGCGTCTCATCGGGCGCGGGAACCTCCGGCCCCAACGCCTGGCACAGGGCCGACCGGAAACGGTCTTGGGGCGACAGGGTCACGAGGCCACCAGGTCGATCCGCTCGAACCGGTCCACGTCGATGAGGCCCTGGTCGGTGAGCTTCAACGAGCCGATCACCGACAGGCTCAGGAATGATAAGGCCATGAACGGCCGGCTGAGCCGGCACTCGAGTGCCCGCGCGGCGTCTGCAACGCCGCGCAGTTGTTCGCTTAGCACGTCCGCCGGTTCGGGGCTCATCAACCCGGCGATGGGCAGCGGGACATCCGCCAGCACCTTGCCATCTTTGACCACACAGAGCCCCCCGCGAATCTTCACGAGGTGGACGGCGGCGGTGTACATGTCGGCATCGTTGGTGCCCGCCACCACCAGGTTGTGTGAATCGTGGGCCACCGACGAGGCGAGCGCGCCACTCTTCAGCCCGAACCCGCGCACGAATCCCAGACCGACGTTGCCGCTGGCCTGATGCCGCTCGATCACCGCGATCTTGGCCAAATCGCGGGCGGGATCGGCGTTGATCCGCCCCCCGATGACCGGCATCTCCGCGACGGTCCGCCGGGTGACGATCGATCCGTCTACGGCCTCGATGACGTGGACCTTGACGGAGTCGGTCTGGTGGTCGACGTTGATTGCCAGGTGCTCCGGTTCGAGCCAGCGGACGTTGACGGCGCTCCGCAGGATGGGAGTGTGGGGTTTGCGCGCATCGCACTCGACATATTGCCCGTCAAGGGCCACCAGTTTCCCCGACTGGTATACGCGAGACACGCGGCAGTCTTTCAGGTCCTCCAGGATCGTCAGGCACGCCTTGTAGCCGGGCGCCACGGCCCCCTCGCCGCGTAAACCGAAGTACTTGGCGGCAGTGAACCCGCCCATCTTGATCGCCAGGAGGGGCGGTACGCCTTGGGCAATGGCCCGGCGGACCATGTGGTCAATATGCCCCTCGGCGCGGAGGTCGTCCACGTCCTTATCATCGGTGACGAAGATGAAGCGTTCGGCCGTCTCGGGCGTGACCAGGGGGAGCAGGGCATCCAAGTTGCGAGCGGCCGAGCCCTCGCGGATCATGATGTGCATGCCCAAACGCAGTTTCTCGCGGGCCTCCTCGAGGGTCGTGCACTCGTGGTCGCTCTGTACGCCCGAGACGACGTAGGCGTTGAGGGCCTTGCCGGAGAGCCCCGGGGCGTGCCCGTCGATCACCCGCCCGTGGGCCACCTTCAGCTTGTCCACCATCTCCGGATCGCCGGCCACCACCGCCGGATAATTCATGACCTCTGCCAACCCCAGCACCCACTGGTCCGAAAGCAGCGGCAGCAGGTCGATGGCACTGAGTTCGGCCCCCGCGCTCTCGAACTGCGAGGCCGGCACGCACGAGCTGAGCATCACGTACACGCGAATCGGGCAATACTTGCTGCTCGACAGCATGAAGCGGATGCCCTCCGCTCCCATGACGTTGGCGATTTCATGCGGGTCGGCCACCACGGCCGTCGTGCCGTGGAGCACCACCAATTTGGCAAACTCGTACACGGTGAGCATGGACGATTCGATGTGAATGTGGCCGTCGATGAACCCCGGGCAGACGTACTGCCCCGTCAGGTCGACGCTCTCCCGGCCCTCGTAGGGACCGAGGCCCACGATGCGGTCGCCGACGATGGCCACGTCGCTCTCATGGATTTCGTGGGAGAGGACGTTGACGATGCGACCATTCCGCAAGACAAGATCGGCCGGTCTCCGCCCGGCGGCGACGGCGATGAGGTGCTCGGGTTCCATGAGCCGTGCTCCATGCGGGATCAGTCGTGCAGAGAAATCAGTTCGTTGAGCTTGCGCAAGGCTCCCATTTCGATTTGGCGCACCCGCTCCCGCGTCAGGCCGATGCGCTTGCCGATGTCCTTGAGCGTCATCGCCTCGCCGTCATCCAGCCCGAAGCGCATCCGCAGGATGATGGCTTCGCGTTCGTCGATCTGGTCCAGCAGCCGCTGCAGCATGGTCGATTCCGCTTCGGAGAACACGGCTGCCTCGGGCTGGGGCGTTTTGTGATCGGCGAGGACGTCCGCCAGCGAGAAGCCGGTTTCCGGCTCGGCGGATTGCGTCCGGGCGGTGAAGGCCTTGACGGCCCGGCGAATGATGCGCACCTTCCGTTCGGGCAGACTCATACACTCAGCGAGTTCGCTGACCGTGGGGTCGTGCCCCTCTTTCTCCGCGAACTGGTCGCGGGCCTGGCGCCACTTGGCGATCATCTCGACCATGTACGCGGGAATGTGCACCGGCTGCACGCCGTTGATCAAGGCCCGCTTGATCGCCTGCTTGATCCACCAGGAGGCATAGGTACTGAACCGCGTGCCCTGGGTGGGGTCGAACCCCTCCACCGCCCGGATCAGACCCAGGTTTCCCTCTTCGATGAGGTCACCCAGAGACATACCGCTCCTGGTGTACTTCTTCGCGATAGTGACCACCAGGCGGAGATTGGCCCGGACCATTTCCTCTCGGGCCCTGATGGCCTCCTCCTCGGCGCGCTCCTTCTCTCCCAGCGTGCATTCGCCCGCGGCGAACCGCCGGGCCAGCCCCAGGGCATGCCGAATTCGCTCGGCCAACTGCTTCTCGTCTTCGGCGCTGAGCAGTGGGGCCTGGTTGATCTGCTTCAGGTAGGTTCGCAAGCCCGTGTCAATTGCGATGTTGAGACCTCCACCCTATTAAGGCACGTCCCACGGCATGTATCGTCGTTGCGGTGAATCACCTTCAGCCGCAAGTTCATTGCCTCCCGCTTCGGCCCGATGAAGATATGATAACCTCTTTCTCCGGCCTCGCCAGCCCCGGGGCAGAGCTCTCCCCGCCCCAGGACCTTGGATCCCGGGCTTTGGACGGGCTAGTTATCCGGCGGGCCGGTGGGTCGCCTGTCCCCGCCCGGCGACCCAGTTAGTCTGGTGGTGGGGACTCTTTCTCGCCCGGCGGACCCGAATCTGTTTTCTCGGCGGCTTGGGCCGACTGCCGGATGCGCTCCATGGTGAGTTCGCCCAAGCCGCCCGCGCCTTCCAGGCCTCCGCGCAGTTCGCGGCCCTCCCGTTCGCCCTCCCGCCCTTCCTGCTCGGCCGACCACTCCGCCCGCTTTTTAGAGAGCCCGATTTTGCGCTCGGCCACGTCCACGCGCAGAATCTTGACCTGAATCCTCTCGGCGATTTTCACCACCTCGTGGGGGTCTTCGACCTTGTGGTCGCTCAACTCGCTGACGTGCAGGAGCCCTTCCAGATCCGGCTCCAACTCGACGAACACCCCGAAGTTGGTGAT